>JANWVW010000031.1 GCA_025056095.1 Bacteroidia bacterium | reverse complement strand
AGCGAAGTACCGAAGCGAAGCGCAGTGCGGAATGCCCCGACCCTTGCGCAGCAAGGGGCACGCCCAAAAAATAAAAAACTATCCTAATCCAATTGAGTTGGTTAAAAAATAAAACTTCCCAAAAGTTGGGAAGCAAAGTTTGGTTTATTTAGGGCTTTTAGTTGTTAGCGGTATTGTTGGCTATTCTTTTTTAGCTAAATAACGAGCAATGACCAATTTTTGAATTTCACTAGTGCCCTCATAAATTTCAGTAATTTTGCTATCTCGGAGTAAGCGCTCTACATGATATTCTTTGACATAGCCATATCCTCCATGTATTTGGACAGCTTCCAAAGCAGCTCTTACTGCGGTACGAGAAGCAAATAGTTTTGCCATAGATGCAGCCATGCCAAAAGGTTTGTGTTGATCTTTTAGCCATGCAGCTTTGTAACATAACAAACGTGCTGCTTCTATTTCTGTAGCCATATCGGCAAGCTTAAACTGAATGGCTTGCAGTTGGTTAATTGTTTTTCCGAACGCTTTACGTTGTGCAGAATATTTCAAAGCTAGTTCTAGAGCTCCCGAAGCTATGCCCAAAGCTTGCGCTGCAATACCTATACGTCCACCATCTAAAACTTGCATAGCAAACTTAAATCCAAAACCTTCTTCACCTATCCTGTTTTCTTTTGGAACAATGACATTATCAAACTGTAAGGAACAAGTATCAGAGCCACGGATGCCTAGTTTGTTTTCTTTTACTCCCTGCGTAAAACCTTTTTGCCCTTTTTCTACAATCAAGCAATTTATACCTCTATGCCCTTTACTGCGGTCTGTTTGTGCCATTACTAAATATACTGATGCATTATGTCCGTTAGTAATCCAGTTTTTAGTACCGTTGAGCACGTAGTGATCCCCTTTATCTTCAGCAGTTGTACTTTGTGAAGTAGCATCTGAACCTGCTTCGGGTTCAGATAAACAAAAAGCACCTATAATTTTTCCCTGTGCCAAAGGAACTAAATATTTACGCTTTTGCTCTTCGGTTCCATATTTCTCTAATCCCCAACATACTAAAGAGTTATTGACCGACATACAGACAGAAGCAGAAGCATCTACTTTTGAGATTTCTTCCATAGCTAAAACGTAGGAGATAGTATCCATACCTGCACCGCCGTATTCAGGGCTAACCATCATGCCCATAAAGCCCAACTCGCCCAACTTTTTGATTTGTTCGTGGGGAAATTCTTGCTTTTCATCTCTTTCTATAACACCTGGCAATAGTTCTTTTTGGGCGAATTCTCTTGCCGCATCACGTACAGCAATATGCTCTTCGGTTAGTTCAAAATACATAGTACTTTTTGGTTCTTAAACAAAGGGCAATATAAAAACGTTTTTTTGAAATAGCAAAAAAGCAAGCGTAATAGTTAATATATGCAGAGTTTTATTTTGTGCTGTAAGTGAGTATTTTAGTTTGTGTATTTCTATTGGTTTGTACTAAGATGTTTATTGAAAATGTTTTTTATTCTGCGTGAGGCATGCGAAGGGCGTGCGTTAGCACGGTGCGAAGCGTAGCGTAGCACCGAAGCGTCAGCGTAGCCCGTAGCACGCCGACCTTGTGGGCATGAGCGCAGCGAAACGCCCACAAGGGCACGCCCAAAAAAAGAAAATAATTAAAAAGATCTTATTCTTCTTCTACCGTGTTCTTCAACTTCATTAACAAACTGTAAGCCCCTTTGCTTACTACCTTGCTTTGCGTATTTATCCTTTCATGAGGTTTGATAGCTATCCACTGACTTTGCTGCTCATCTATTTGAATAGGTAGCATCTCATATTTTTGCTTATCTACTTCAAGAAAAATGTATGCTTTACCTTCAAACTGCACAACGGCATCCTTAGACAAACTTAAACGCTCCCCCTGCACTTTCACAGGAATTTGAGCAGTGATATACTCCCCAGGTATGACATTTTTATCTAACCCTTGACAATGGCAATGCACCTCCAAAGTGCGATCTTTGCTCAATTCCTTGCCTATAAACACAATCTCACAAGAGTAAGGTTGATTGTCTTTATTTGTGTAAGCAGTCAGTTTTTGTCCAACAAAAATTTTGTGAATATCCTTCTCAAAAACAGAGAGTTTGATATGAATATCCGTAGGATCTACTAATTCAAACATTATTTCACTGGGCTGCACATACTTGCCAATATTGACATTAACCTTAGTAACATAGCCATTGACAGGGGATAAAACTTCTACTTGGCGCGAAAGGGTATTTTCAGTAAGCCGCTCGAGGTTAAAATTTAGCAAATGCAGCTGTTCAGATAGAGATTGTAAAGCAATTTTTTGCATAGTGTATTCGGTTTTTATTTGTTCTAGTGCCTTGTCGCTAGTGGCTTTACTTTGATTGAGTTCTGTTTGGCGAGCAAGTTCTTTTTCTAATTGAGCTAATTTGACTTTGGTAGTTAAGTAATTTTCTTGCAGAGTAATGAATTTTGGGTCTTCCAAAATGGCTAACTTTTCACCTTTTCGCACGGGCATGCCAGGGATGAGATGTGTGTGTTTAATATATCCACCCATAGGAGCGCTAATGCTCACTAAATTTTGGGGGGGAACATCGGTATAGCCATTAACATTGAGGATATACTCTAATTCTCTTACCTGCGGATACTCTATTTTTACACCTGCTTGCTGATATTCTTTTTCATTGAGAGTTACAACTGTTTCAGGTAACTTAACTAAATTTTTATCTTGATTTGAAGAACTACGAGGGCTGCAAGCTATTAAGCCAATACACAAACTGTAAATAAAGTACGTTTTTTTCATAGTAAGTTTTAATTTTGGTAGTACTGAACTTCGGTCAAGGATAAATGTAAATTTTTTAGACTTTCCAAATATTCCATTTGGATTTGTATGGCAGTTTGGATAAGCATAGCCCATTCTAAATAGCTGACTGCTCCCGATTGATATTGTTGATGAGCTTGCATCAAAATACTTTCTGCTTTGGGCAAAGTGGAATTTTTCATCATTTGGACTTTTTGCCACGCGCTTTGATATTGGTAATAAGCCGTAAGGTATTGCTGCTCAAATACTTTTATGCCCATAGCATATTGCATTTGGGCTATTTGAAGGTCTACCTTAGCTGCATTGAGTTGGGCTTTTTGAGCAGTATAAAATAATGGTATGCTTAATCCAAGTTGAAAGGCATTAAATCGGGTGCGGCGAGTGTAAAAAACTTCATCTGCCCCTATACCTTGTAAGGTTTGACTAGTGTAACCTATCACAATATCGGGTAAAAATTTGTGTTTTTGCAGTCTTACTTTTTGCGCTGCAATGTGAATAGATTGCCGTAAAGCTTTAAGATAAACATGCGTGTGGACAGAAGTGGTATCTACACGCAAAATGGGTTTATATACCATTGTATCGCGTAGATCTGCAGTGTAGAGTTGAGTTGTGTTTAGCCAGTATTGAAATTCTTTTTGTGTGTAGGTTATCTCTGCTTGAAGTTGTTGTAATTGCGTTTTAATTTGTTGAGATTGTATTTCAGAAGCGTTTTTTTCCATAGCGGCAATATCACCTTTGCTAAAACGAATCTCCATTTTTTGATGTACATTTTGCAAAATACTATCTATTTTGTGTAACAGAATTTGTTTTTGGTTCAAATAGAGCAAAGTATAAAAGGTTTGGCAGACTTTTTTGGTAATTTGTTTTTTGAGTATGTCAAGATTTAAGTTTTCCTGTTCTATTTGGGCATTTTGTAATTTTTTTTGTTGATGATATACCGTGGGAAAGCTGGTACTTTGAGTAATTGAAAGGCGATTATCTTGGTAAATAGAGTTCATTTGTCCGTATTCAAAAGTGAAGTTTGTGGGAGGGAGGTTATAGGAAGCGGGTAAAAGGGCTTTTTGAAGTTGTATTTGCGCGGATTGCATCTTTAAGCTAAGATGATTTTTAAGAGCGGTGTCTATGGCGTTTTTTAAAGAAATGGGCTTTTGCGCGTAGGTAGGCGTGTTAAAGCACAAAGCAGAAAAGAGTACAATAAGTGCAGGGGAAATTTTTCTTAGGGTTACTTTTTGTATCCATACATACAAGATAGGTAAGACAATCAAAGTTAAAAAAGTGGCAACTAGCAAACCTCCAATAACTACAGTGGCTAATGGTTTTTGGACTTCTGCACCTGCGCCTGTGCTAATAGCCATAGGTAAAAATCCTAATGAAGCCACAAGAGCGGTCATAAGTACAGGGCGTAAGCGAGTGCGTGTACCTTGCGCCACCACTTCGTAAAGGTCAGAAATTCCTTCATTTTTCAAACGATTGAACTCACTTATTAAAACAATACCGTTGAGCACAGCTACGCCAAATAAAGCAATGAATCCTACACCTGCACTTACACTAAAAGGCATTCCTCGTAAAGCTAAAAAGAATATTCCCCCCATTGCTGAAAGTGGAATAGCTGAATAAATCAATAAACTTTGAGCAACTGAACGAAAAGCCAAGTAGAGCAGTAAAAAAATCAAAGATAGGGCAATGGGCACAGCTATCATCAAACGTTGTTTTGCACTTTGAAGATGCTCAAATGAACCGCCGTAGGTAATGTAATACCCTGGGGGCAACTTTAATCGTTTTTGCACTTGTTTTTGTAAATTTTCTACTACGGTTTGGACATCTCTATCTTTTACATTAAAGCCGACAATAATTCTGCGCTTAGCTTCTTCTCTTTGTATTTGATTAACGCTTTGTTTGATTTGCACAGATGCAATTTGATATAAAGGCACTTGTGTGTGATAACGAGTAGGAATAAGTAAGCTGCGAATTTGTTCTACGTCTTGTTTGTATTCCGCAGCAAGGCGCACTATAATTTCAAAACGTTTTTCATCTTCAAAAAGCAGACCTGCGCTTTGTCCTGCCAAAGCAGCAGTAATAATTTGATTAGCGTCTTGAATAGAGATACCATATTTTGCCAACTCTTCACGATAGTAAGAGATAACCAACTGTGGCAAGCCATCAATAGGTTCTACATAAATTTCTGTAGCTCCTTCAAGAGTGCTAACAATCTGCCCCAATTTTTTAGCGTATTTAGAAAGAGTATCTAAATTTTCACCAAATATTTTACAAACCACATCTTGCCGAGCTCCTGTCATGAGTTCATTAAAGCGCATAGCTACGGGATACTGAAAACTATAACTAACTCCTGGAATGTTTTCTTTGAGTGTTTGAGCCATTTTTTCAGAAAGTTCCTGCCAGGTATATGCAGAAGTCCATTGACTTTTATCTTTAAGAATAATCATCATGTCAGAGTGTTCCATAGGCATGGGATCAGTGGGAATTTCACTATTTCCTGTTTTGCTTACAATTTTTTCTATTTCAGGAAAGTGCGCTAATAATACCTTAGCTGATTGCTGGCAAGCTTGAATAGAAGCATTTAAGCTACTTCCTTTAAGCAAGCGAGTTTCTACGGCAAAGTCGCCTTCGGGAATTTGAGGGATAAATTCTCCGCCTAAATGTAGAAGCACAAAAATAGACACTGCAAACAAAATCAAACATAAACTGACAAAAAGAACTGAAAACCGTAATGCCTTAGCTAAAAGATACTGATGCCATTTGCTTAGGGTTTCCATGACACGACTTGAAAAATTGGTTTTATTTTGTATTTTTTTGTTTATCAACAAACTACTAACTACAGGAATGTAAGTCAAAGACAGGATAAAAGCGCCCAAAAGTGCAAAAATGACTGTTTGAGCCATTGGTTTGAACATTTTGCCTTCAATCCCTTGCAAAGTGAATATAGGTAGATACACAATCAAGATAATGATTTGCCCAAACACAGCGCTATTCATCATACGAGTAGAAGCTTGCGCAACGGTTTTATCCATTTCATTTTGAGATATTTTTATACTCTTAAAAGGTTGGACATGCATCAGGTTGTGTAAAACGGCTTCTACAATAATGACCGCGCCATCTACAATCAGTCCAAAGTCTAACGCTCCGAGACTCATTAAATTTCCACTTACTCCAAAAGTATTCATTAAAATGATGGCAAAAAGCATAGAGAGCGGAATGACAGATGCCACAATTAAACCTGCACGGATGTTTCCCAAAAGCAAAACCAAAACAAAAATTACAATTAGTGCCCCTTCTATCAAGTTTGTGCTAACAGTTTTTATAGCTGCATTGACCATTTTGGTTCTGTCTAAATAAGGTACAATTTCTAAACCTTCGGGAAGATTGTTTTGTATTTGAGCTATTCGCTCTTTGACTGCTTTTATGACTTGATGGCTATTTTCACCTTTGAGCATCATTACAATTCCGCCTGCTACCTCGCCTTCATC
Source organism: Bacteroidia bacterium (assembly GCA_025056095.1). Taxonomy (NCBI): domain Bacteria; kingdom Pseudomonadati; phylum Bacteroidota; class Bacteroidia; species Bacteroidia bacterium. The sequence goes on along the minus strand of JANWVW010000031.1, from coordinate 13,633 downwards.
ATTGTAGCTTAATGCTCCATAACGGGTAGCATGCCCAATTTTTACTTTAGCTACATCTTTGAGTAAAATAGGGATACCTTCTTGGGTATGCGCAACCACAATTTGTTCTAATTCTGAAATGGATTGTAACAAACCTTCTGTACGAATAAATACTACCGTAGGACCCTTTTCAATATATGCTCCGCCTGTGTTTTGGTTGTTTTTTTCAATAGCATGAAATAAGTCTGTAATTGTAAGTTTATATGCGTTTAGTTTTTGGGGCTCAACAGCAATTTCATACTGTTTGACATAACCGCCAAAGCTGCTCACATCGGCTATACCTTTTATGCCTATGAGCTGCCTTTTGACTACCCAATCTTGGATTGTGCGCAAATCTGTGAGAGAATACTGTTTTTCGTATCCTTTTTTAGGTTTAAGTACATATTGATAAATTTCACCTAAACCTGTGGTTACAGGTCCTAATTCAGGAGTGGCTATACCTTGCGGAATTTCTTTTTCTGCTAATTTTAATCGTTCGGTTATTTGCTGTCTTGCCCAATAAATGTCTACATCATCTTCAAAAACTATGGTAACCAAAGACAAACCTGCACGCGAAAAGCTGCGCATCTCTGTAATGTGGGGAATATTGCGGCAATTTTGTTCAATTGGAAAGGTAATCAAACGTTCTACATCAGGAGCGCTAAGTGCAGGCACTACGGTTATCACTTGTACTTGATTGTTAGTAATATCAGGTACGGCATCTATGGGCAATTGAGTAACTTGATATGCCCCATAAAACACTAAAATTAAAGTAGCCGCAATGACAAGCAATTTATTCTGAATAGAAAAGTTGATGATTTTAGAAAGCATAAAGGAATGAAAAATTGAATTTTATTTTTTTACCTCGCCCCTATTGAGTGGGCAAGTGTTTAACACTTTTACAAGCTAACTTTGAAAAGACTTGAACGACCATGCCTTAGATTTGCTGCTGACACAGGTTAAGTTTAGCTTAGAATGTAATTAGTTTTTTGCGTGAGGCATGCGAAGGGCGTGCGTCAGCACGGTGCGAAGCGCAGCGTAGCACCGAAGCGAAAGCGTAGCCCGTCGCACGCCGACCTTGCCCACACAAGCGCAAGCGAAGTGTGGGCAAGGGCACGCCCAAAAAAAGAAAAACTTATTACTTAGGCGGTTGCCAAATTCCTTTGCAACGAATAAGCTTGGTCAAAACAATATCCGATAAAATGAAGCTTAAATTTTTGAAAGTCAGGTAGTAACTAAAAGCAAGGTAAAAAGATTGAGCAGTATAAGGTGAAATATGCACAAAAGTATCATGCTGGAAAGGCAACTTTTTATGCGTACTGTCCTCTTGGTGCGTACTTTTATGAACGGTATAGTGCTCTGCTAAAAAGTCAAGAATATTTTGATTAGGATTAACGCCTTTGTGTTCCAAGTAATGCTGGATAAAAACAGGGATAGTGAGAACCTCATGCAATTCAGTATGCACAAAAGTGAAGCAAGCCGCCAAAAACAAAATGAACGTTCTCACTGTTTTTTAATCATCTATGATGCTTTGGTCGCGTAGTGGGATAGATACAAACTCGGGAAGTTTGCCATTTCGGACATTTTCTATAAGTTGGTCTATGACTTCGGGCGTAAGGTTGTGAACGTAGTGTCCGTTATTAAATTGCATTACAGGAGCAGTGTCGCAAGCACCAAGACACTCTGCTTCTCTGACCCAAAATAAACCATCAGGGGAGATACCTTCTTCGTTTGCTTGAATTTTCTTTTTGGTATATTCTACCATTTCAGGACCTCCGCAGATGCCACAAGTTAAACAGGTACATATCTCTAACAAGTATTTGCCCATTTTTCGTTTGAAGTACATAGTGTAAAAAGTGGCTACCCCATATACATGGGCAAAGGAAAGCCCTAAGGTATCGGCTACTAATTTTATAGCGCCCTCGGATAGCCAGCCGTATTTTTCTTGTGCCATCCACAAAACGGGCATCACAGCAGATTGCTTATCAGGATATTTGCTGATATGATATTGTACTTCTTTAAGTTCCTCTTCGGAAAATTCATATTTTGTGTTATCTACTTCCTGCGGTGTAGAAGGCGAAATATGCATTGCCATATTGATGCAATATTACAAATAAGTTTTGGAAATAATTTGTTGATAAGATAATTTTTTTGGGCGTGCCCTTGTTGGGGGTTTCCCTGCGCTCATGCTCGCAAGGACGCACCTAAAATTGAGTAATAATTACATAAAAATTACATAAAAGTAAAAGTTTGAATTAACTTTGCAACTGTCTTACACTAGTAGCATTATGATGTTTATCAAGTTTTATTTAATCCTTTTATTTTTTAGTTTATTTTTTTGGTTAGTTGGTTGGAGTACAAAAAGAGCCATCGGAGTAAAGGAGGAGATTAGTTATTACAGCATACTTTTTAACATTTTGATAGGAGTTATTGCTTTTGCGACCAGTGTTGCCATTTTTTACACAAAAGGCAAGACTGTAATGATATTTAGTGTACTTTTTGGGGTTTTAGCGTATATTTCTTACAAGAGAAGCCTGCCTTTGAGTTCATCTGATACTTCATCTTCTTCACAAAAATATGTTATTCTCAATAGTGTATTAGGACTTACTGCAATATTTGTTTTTATTTACAAGTTGTTGTTTTTTGAGGATATTGTTTTATTCTCTACTAGCGATTATAATTTTTATGCTTACCTTTCCTATTCTATTCGTGTTACAGGAATAGAACACTGCTATGCGAATATGGTTCTTCCTCCTAAAGGCATCCAGCCCTATCATTACCTAGAGATATGGCTCAATGCTGGGGTATCTTCAATAACAAAAGAAAATGAGCTTTCTATGTTATTTGTTGTTACTTATCCTACTCTCATTTTTTTGTTTTATTTGGGTGTTTGTGATTTATTAAAATACATGAAGTTTGATGAAAAATACATTTTTATAGTCGCATTTTTGACTACATTCATCTCGGGTTTTTCTATTCCTCAGCTACCTATTTATCAAGGTCTGTATGAAAAGTTTCATCTCAAATTGTTTTCAAGAACACTATGGAGCTACAGCTACTACAAGCTATCTGTTATTTACGCATTTACAATAGCGGTAATAGTTTTATTTGCAAGAAAAAAAATAGACATAGCTTACTTAATCTTGTTGTTTTTACCTGTTTATTATTCTAGCGCCTTAATCGGAGTAGTAGGAGGAATTTTGTTGGTAATGCTCTATGAATATTTAGTAAAAAAATCTATTTCTAAGACTTTTGTTCTACATTTTACCTTGATAAACAGTGTTTTATTTATTTTTTATGCAGTATTTCAAGATAGAGAAGTGGGAATTACACCTGTACTTAATTTAGATAGCAATTGGAGGACTAAAATAAACATTATTGGCAGTACAGGTATTTCTTTTCTAATTCTTTACGGACCTACGTTAATTGTTTTGTATTTGTTTTTAAGAAAGTTTTTATCATCTTTTTTCAGTCAAGTTCATGCGTGGCTACTGGTAACTGTTCCTATAAGTGCCTTAGGCGGTTGGGTAATTTTTTATAAGAACTTAGATAGTGTGCAGATATTCCACAACGTTGCTTTACCAGTAATGAATACAAGCTGTATAATTGTAGCTGTGGCTTTATTAAAGTACGTTCGTTATACTTTATCAATTTTTATTTTTAGTGTAATTGTAGGTGTGAGTATATATCAACATTACGTAAATTATTTTTACTCTTTTTTTGACAAGCAGGAGAAGGATAAAGAAATATACAAAGCACGCTTGATACAAGCTAAGCTTAAAAATAAACCTACTCATTTAGGGGTGTTTTTCAGAGAAGAATACGAGTACAGAAACAGCATATTTTACATTAACACTTACGCGGGGTCTATATCTTTTGAGTTCAACGCTGCACTTTTAGACACATACGCGGTTTTTCTTAATGTACATTCTATTAATCCAGAGATTTATACAGAAAATCACTTAAAGGAAATTGCTAAGCGCTTAGTTAAAATTTCAATTTTTAATAGATATGTGGAGCAACAGAAACAGAAAGGTACATTCGTAAGTATTGAGCAAAGTCAATTAGATTTTATACGAGAGTTTAAGGTTAGTTTTATTGCTACTAGACCTGGTTTTGAGTTACCTCCACACATTAAACCTTTGGTCAAAGATAAGGAAAAAATAGAGTTACCAAATGTAGTATTGTATTTGTTGTAGTAAAAATTATGTTTTTTGAGTATGCCCCTTTCTGCGCAAGGGTTCGGGGCATTCCGCACGTAGCCCGAAGCACGCCGACTTTGTGGGCATGATTGCAGCGAACGCCCATAAGGATACGCCAAAAAAATTAAAATTTAGTCTTTGAGTAAAAGATGGACTTAATTACCTGTATGTCAAAGTATTAAGATTATGTTTTGAGTTGAATAGCTAATTGGTAAATAGAATACAAAAAAAGGACAAAGCAACACAAGTAACTGAAAATCAAGTTTTTGTAAGCATTTTCATCAGTACCTGTGTAAACCAATTTTCATCGGCATTGCTAATACGAGTAAGCAAAATATCTGCATTTGTAAGAAATTTTTGGATATTTTCAATAGTTTGCTGGAAAGCTATGGCTTCGGGGTCATTTTTATCTATCTCTACTTCGGAAACTTCTTCAATAATTCGGCTAACAGGATTAAGCTCGCGTCTTTTGCGTTCTTGGATAATACGCATTGCTATTGTCCAAATGTCTTTTTCGGCTACGAAGTATTCTTTTCTATCGCCTTGTTTAAGTTCTTTTCTGACCAAGCCCCAATCGATTAAAGCACGCAAGTTCATATTAGCACTTCCTCGAGAGATATTTAAGCGTTCCATTATTTCCTCTGCGCTCATAGGTTGAGGGGCTATCATGAGTAAGGCGTGAACTTGAGCCATTGTTCTATTGATGCCCCAAGAAGAAGCTAACGCCCCCCAAGATTGAATAAACTTTTCTTGTGCTTCGGCTAACTTCATCTGCGATTTGCAAAGGTAATAAATTACTAACAAGTAAAGATAGGGTATAATTTTACGAATATGAGATTTTTCAAGTATTTGAAAATTATTTCTGCGTGAGGGGCATGGAGCATGCCCGTAAGGGCAGTGCGAAGCGCAGCGAAGCACCGAAGCGAAGCGTAGTGCGGAATGCCCCGACCCTTGCGTTAGCAAGGGGCACGCCCAAAAAAGAAAATTAAAGAAAATTAAATTACAGAATTGAGAATACCTGCCACTTTAATAGGTTGGCTTTCTATGATATTATGCCCACCCTCTACACTGTGTAAAGTAATGTTCAGCTTTTGCGCGGCGCGGATACCTATTTTGAAAGGCAATACTTCATCTTGCTTGCTCCAAATAAGCACTACTTTATCACGGTACTTGAACAATTGATTAAGATTGGGCTTAAAATCTGCGTACATTTTCCAAATTTTGATTAAAATTTTTCTTCGGTGTGTATTTTGAATATGTTTAAGATAAAAGTTTTTTCGTTTAGCAGGAATGAACCTCATTTTGTATGCTAACTGTATCAAACATCGCCAAAAGTTCGTTTGCTCAATAACTTGATACAAAAACTGTTCAGAAAGCCATTTTTTTTCGGTAGCCCACTGCAAGAAATGTTTTTTCAAACCGTCAGTGTTGATGAGAATAAGTCCATTAAATTTTTCAGGAGAACGAAGAAAAATTACCTGTGCAATACGCCCACCTATGCTAAATCCCAACAGATACACTTTTTGATATCTGTACTTTTGAAGTTGGGAATGTATGATTTGTGTAAGTCCATCGGGAGTTAATTTATTTTGTATGCTGCTTTCAGGATTGATAAAAGGCAAATGGACTAATAACCACTGAAATGCATCTTGGGTTTGTTCCACTAGGGGTATAAAATTACGCATATCCTGCCTATATCCACCAAAGGCGATAATTAACACACTGCCATTTCCAAAATGAGTGAAAAGTTCCACATTAAGCAAAATTAAAAAGTTTTATGAGGTTAATTGCTTTTAGCGAAGCTTTAGTAAATTTTTGTTTTAGGTACGTGATTTAAGTTTTTTATATAGTTTTGTGGCATGCTCAATATCATTTTGTTTGGTCCGCCTGGCGCGGGAAAAGGCACACAGTCTGAAAGGATTGTAGCAGAATTTAATTTATTTCACATTTCTACGGGAAATATTCTGCGAGAGGAAGTAAGGCAGCAGACAGAGTTAGGTTTAGCGGCTAAAGCTATAATGGATTCGGGTCAGTTAGTTTCAGATGAAATTATTTTAGCTATGGTAGAAAAAGTGATTGAACAGAACAAAGATAAAGTAAAAGGTTTTATTTTTGATGGATTTCCTCGCACGCTTGCTCAGGCAGAAGGATTGAGTCATTTGCTTAAAAAAATGAACTTACCTCTTTCAGCAGTGATTAGCTTAGTGGTTGAGGAAGCAGAGCTAGTTCAGCGTTTGCTCAAACGCGCCCAAGAAGCAGGGAGAAGTGATGATACAGAAGAGGTGATAAGAAAACGTCAGGAAGTGTATCGCCAAGAAACTATGCCTTTGCTTGACTACTATCAAGAACGAAATTTACTATATAGCGTTAACGGTATAGGTAGCATTGAAGACATTTATCAAAACATTAAAAACATTTTGAAAAAATTATCATCTTTGTAAGCACTATGCAGGAGCAAAATCAAATCAATATTGAACTAGATGAGGAGCGTGCAGAGGGAACATACGCAAATCTTGCTATTATTTCGCACTCTTCCTCTGAATTTGTAATTGACTTTATCCGGGTAATGCCTGGTTTGCCCAAAGCTAAGGTCAAATCAAGAATCATTCTTACACCTGAACATGCTAAACGCTTACTGGGAGCTTTACATGACAATATCATGAAGTATGAAAGTACTTTCGGAGAAATTTCTATTCCGCAAGAAATAAGCGGATTTATGAACAATAATGCTATTGGTAAAGCATAAAAGCCCATGTATGAGAAAATTTATTCTCATTTTTTGAAATATCCCCATATCTGTACAGATACGCGCAGGTTAGTACAAGGGGACTTTTTTTGGGCACTGAAAGGAAAACGATACGATGCTAATGAAATGGTTAAAGAAGCTCTAGAAAAAGGAGCTTCGGCAGTGGTTACTCAAAATCCTGCTTGGAAAAATCACCCAAATGTATTTTACGTTCCTGATACACTACAAGCTTTGCAAGAATTAGCTACTTTTCATCGTAGCCAGTTCAACATACCTGTTATAGCTATTTGTGGTTCAAATGGTAAAACTACTACCAAAGAACTTGCGTACAGAGCTTTGTCCACTCAATACAGGACTTTGTACACAGAAGGTAACTTGAATAATCATATTGGAATTCCTCTAACGCTGCTTAAACTACACAAAACTCATCAAATTGCTGTGATTGAAATGGGCGCTAATCATCAAGGAGAAATTGCACAATACTGTACTTGGGTAAAACCTACATACGGACTAACTACCAACATTGGTAAATCTCATTTAGAAGGTTTTGGAGGTTTAGAAGGGGTTGCCAAGGGCGAAGGAGAACTCTATGACTATTTGATGCAACAGAATGGTTTTTTATTTGTCAATCAAGATGATAAGTATTTGAGAGAACAAACATTACACGCTAAAAACAAACTTACTTATGGCATCTACCATTCCGCCGATATTCAGGCTTCTTTTCAAACTGATGAACAGGGTAAAGTATCTATCTCTATTGAGTATCCCTCAAAAAAATTACATTATCCAAGTATAAAAAGTCAAATTTACGGACATTATAATGCAGAAAATATATTAGCTGCTTGTGCAATTGCCATCTACTTTGGTATATCGGAACTCAATATTCGTAAAGCAGTAGGTGAGTATATTCCTCAAAACAATCGTTCGCAGATTAAACAATACAAGGGATATACCTTTATCATGGATGCTTACAACGCCAATCCTAGCTCTATGCAAGTAGCACTGAAAGCGTTTTCGGATCAAAAAACAGAAAAAAAGAAAGTAGCTATATTGGGAGATATGTTTGAATTAGGCGAAGAAAGTATCAAAGAGCATGAAGAAATTGGACTTTTTTGCAATACTCTTAACATTGATGAAGTAATATTCATTGGTACGTTAATGCAGCATGCTAAAAAACGGTGTTTGTTACCTTCATGGCACTTTGAAAGTGTGGAAGAATTTTTAGAAGTTGCTAGCGAACATATTCAACCTGACAGCATAGTTTTACTCAAAGCATCGCGCTCAATGAAATTAGAGCGAATATGGGAATTTATACATCACCAACTGATAGAAAATTAGCATTCAGCAGTGTAGTTAGATAATAACTTTTTACTTGTTCATGGATAAGTAAGTCTCAAAAATTTAGTATTTTTGTTTGGTATGAAAGTTTTGCTGACTTCATTGCTTTTACTTTTCTACTTTGCAAGTATTGCACAGCAAAGCACCACCTATACCGTTTCTTGGAAATTAGAGCATAGCTTACCTTTTTCGCCTGAAAAATATACCGATGTAGCTTTACAAATAAACGATAAACAATATTCCGTTGGTAGAATAGAAGGCAGATACGTTCCAATTGATACACAGCATCCATTTTTCTCCCACCTTCCTGAAAATGCTTTTATTGCCTTAAAGCAAATGACCAATGACACGGCTAAGGTTATTTATGCTTGTAAGGAAAATGGAAAAATTAACGTGTATGCATATAGTCCACAAAAAGGTCTAAGCAGCGCAGTTTTACTCAAAGAAATTTTATTGCAAGATAGCTCAAATTTAACTGCTGCTTCTTCTAACAGAACTTCCAAAAATATAGAATTTACTTGGCAGTTTGAGGAATTTACTCAAAATCAACTTGATTATACTAATTTATTTGTTATTATCAAGGGAAAGCAGTACCGAATAGGAATTTATGAAGGTAAATGTAGAATGTTAGAAAGCAATGAGATAAAACAGAATCATCTTCCTTCGGAAATTTATTCAGCTGTACAAGCTAAAGACGTTATTGTTGCTGTTCAGTTTGCTGAAAAAGAATGTGTTGTATATGAAAAAAAGTCTAACCAAGAAATTAAATCTATAAAAACTATCCCTGTAAATCATGAATAAAAAAATTGAACTTTCTCCTGTTTTGCTACTTATTGCAGGACTTTTGATTTCAGTAGGTATGGTCATCATTTTTCAGAGTTTAGCTATGGTGTTGACCGTACCTATTTTTGGTATTCCTATGAAAGATTTGGCTTCTCTTACGAAGAATCCTGCTTATGTTCATGCTACTCGGTTTATTCAATTTGTTACTCAAATAGGTTGGTTTTTTGTATCTATTTGGTTAATTATACGCTTGTATATTCCAAAACCTTTTGAGTATTTTGGTATTCGCTTACCACAGCCGTATGCTATTTGGGTACTAGCTTTGGCAGGGATGCTTACTATTCAAGTTTTAGTAGGTTGGACGGCACAAGTTAATGCTAAAATTCCCTTACCTGATGCACTTGTGCGCATGGAAAAAGATGCAGAAACTATAACGAATTTATTTCTCAAAGCTGAAAATGTGTGGATACTTTTGGTCAATCTACTCATTATTGCTCTTGTTCCTGGAATAGGGGAGGAACTCTTTTTTAGGGGCTTTATGCAAAACACTCTGCTTAAAGTAGCTCATCATCATGTAGCTATATGGGTAACCGCAGCAGTATTTTCAGCAATACACTTTCAATTCATGGGCTTTATCCCGCGAATAATATTAGGTGCATATTTAGGATATTTAGCGTACTATGGCAAAAGTATTTTACCCAGCATGTTAGCTCATACGTTCAATAATGGCATGCAAGTATTGATGGTCTACCTCAATCAGGATTTACTGGGTATGAGCGTAGATGACCCCAAAAATCAAACATTTACCTTATGGGACATTTTTGTATCTGTGATACTGACGGTATTTACTTTGGTTATGGTAGCTTATTTGAGTAACCGTTTTTCAGAGAATAAATTTGCTGAACCAGTAAATTAACTTATATTTGCTTACAGATGAGTAAAATTATTGTATGCTTGGGACTATCCTTTTACACATGTTTTGCACTTGCCCAATTTGACACACTTAGAGTAAGTGGTTCAAAGTACTTATGTGAAATTATTCAGAACATGCTTTCTGACTTTTATGCTTTAAATCCGAACTGTATAGTCAAGTTTGTATCCACAGAAAATACACCTAGAGCTATATCTGACTTTATTTTACAAGGTGCGGAGGTAGCTTTAACTATCCACCCTATTTCAGAAATAGACAAAAAAAGAATAACTTTTACCTACAAAGAGCAAGAATTTGCCCGAGATGCTATTGTTTTATACACTCACCATAAAAATCCTGTTAAAGGATTAACATTATCTCAAATTCATGAACTGTTTGTAGAAAAAATTCATGATTGGTCAAGTATAAATGGGAAGAATGAAAAAATTACACTTATTGCTTATCCATTAGGACATGACTTTACTACATACTTGTATAAAAATGTCTGGAAAAGAGAGTATTATTCTATCAATGCTGTTGTTGCAGAAAGTCATGAACAAATGCAAGCTAAACTTAATCTTAATCATTCTACAGTAGGGTATACCGCGCACAGTTTAAAATTAAAAGGACACTTAGTACCTATTTTGGTAGATGGCACCCCTATCTTGCCTAATGAGGAGAATGTATTAAGTGGCAAATATCCGCTTTCGTATTCTTGTTATGCTATCGTAAATACTCAAAAACCTTTTGCTACTAAATTTCTAGAGTGGTTAATGCTTCCTGCAACGAAGAAAAAACTTAAAACTCATCATTTATATTGTTTCTTAATCTAAATCATGAGTAAGCGAATTTTTATACACATCTCATTATTTATACTAACAGTATTTACCACCTTGATATCAGGCTACGAATGGACCACAGGAAAGGTCTTTTTTAGCAGTAGCGAACCAATTCTTTTACGATTTAAGCAAGGCTTTCCTTACGCGTTCAGTTTCTTGCTTTTTTTAACTGTTCATGAGTTTGGACACTACTTTATGAGCAGAAAGTATGGTATAAAAGCAACTTTACCTTATTACATTCCAATGTACATAGGTACAATGAGTATTGGTTCTATGGGGGCAATTATTCGCCTTAAAGAACCTTGTCAAACTCGAAAGCAATTTTTTGATATTGGTATAGCTGGACCTCTGTCAGGAATAGTTATCGGAATAGGGCTGATGATATATGGCTACGCTACTTTACCACCCGAGAGTCATATTTTCTTGATTCATCCTGAATACCTTAAATATGGAGGTTTTCCAGACCCCAAAGAATATCAAAACATACCGTATGCTTTGGCATTAGGTAAACCTTTACTGTTTACAATAGCAGAGCTATTTTTACCTGATGACGCACCTATCCCTCCCCCACAGGAAATTATGCACTATCCTTATCTTTTTACGGCTTGGTTAGCTTTATTTTTTACAGCTCTTAATCTTATTCCCGTGGGGCAATTAGATGGGGGACATGTAACTTACGGTTTATTTGGTTTCAAGGGACATTACTGGATCAGCCGGGCTACTATTTTCATTATGATACTTTACGGCGGAATTGACTTCATGAACACCGAACAAGTAGAAACGCTGTGGGAAGGATTATTAAACGTAAGTTTCTATATGTTATTACTTTTAGCAATTTTGACAAAACTGTATGACTATAAAAAGGTAGAGCATTGGTTACCTGTTTTATTTTTGATAGTAAGTTTTCATGTTGCGTTGAACTTGTTTTTCCCAAGTATAAAAGGCTATCCCGGCTACATGATGTTTGCAGTGATTATTGTACGATTTTTAGACATTAGGCATCCTGTTGCTCCTGTGGATGAACCTCTTAACTCTAAGCGTAAAATTTTAGGTTGGGTAGCCTTACTTCTTTTTATTTTATGTATCAGTCCACAGCCGTTTCAGATATCATAGAAGCTTAACCCGCCCATAATCCCGTAATAAAGCGTTCAAATAAGTATGTTTGAATAAGCATTCCTAAAAAAATAATTCCGAATATCAAATACTTTTTGTGTATCCAATTTTTGAGGTAAAAGTACAAAAACCAGGCTATGATAGCTATTAAGATTATTAACATTCTAAATTGCATGGTTTGGTTATCACCTGCTTGAATAGGTAAAGCTAAGTAAAATAAAACTAAATACGTTACTATAGCCGTTATGAACGAGGTTTTAGAAAATTCACTTTTTCTGTACATTTCTAATATAAATACACTATAGAAAATTGTTGCAAAAACATAACGATTAGCGCTGATGAATTCTCTCTTTACAAATAATGCAAAGAAAGCAACAAAGCCTAAGTAGCCTAAAGAGAATAATAGTGGTTTATTTATTTCTATTGTTATATTGTGATATTTCAATTTCATACCAGCTGTACAAGAAGACCAAAGCACAAATAGTAGAATTAGAATTGCAATTACTCCTACCCACACTGCAAATATATCTGTAAACATAATTTCGTTTTTATCCCAGGTGTTTAGGGGAAGCAGTGGTAAGTCTATTTGGGTTTTGTTATCCCAGTGTTTAAGCGCTTTGAAATAAGCAAACCACACCCCTGTTTTAGTCCATTGAAAGTAAACTACGATAAATAATCCCAATAAACTGCTTAAACTCAAAATAGCAATGTTTCTTACTTTTTTATGGATACTCTGGTAAGAAAGTATTTCTGCGGCAAAAATACATGGTAAAATGAAAGTAAAAATAGAGCGAGTCATAGAAGCAAAGAACAAACCTGCGCTGGCTATCCATATTTTTTCTTTTTTTAGTCCGTAAATAATCCATGAGCAGAATAAATAAAATAAACCTTCTGAATACGGCACATAGACAAAAAATAAGCATGGTGCGGAAAGTAATAACAAAATTTCTATCTCATCTGTGATAGAATATGCCTGCATTAAAATCAAAAAGCCTATCAAAAAAAAGATAAAGTTGATGATGCAAATTTCTAGGTTATCTATGTTAAAATTTTTTTGCAAAAAGCGCCATGTATAGGGAAAAGCAGGAAAAAAAGGAACACTTGACTGCTGTGTATCAGAATAGTAGTAGCCATTATTTTTTATTTTTTCAAACCAGCCTGCATCCCATTGTATTACGTTGATATAATTGGGTGTTTCTTTGAAATCCCCAAAGTGATAAATGAGTATAAATGCTACTAACCAAAGCAGAATATAGTTTTTTAAGCTTTTTAGCAATATGAGTGAAAAGGGAAGTAAGGTGGAATTTATAGACTGTAGTATTTTTTGGACTAAGGTAAGTAACATAGAAGCCACAAAAGTACTATTCTATTTTTTACTTACCAAGACCTTATAACTAACGCTCAATTTTGTGATTATTAAAGGGATTTATGTTTTTTAGATTAGGTTTAAGCTGTTTTTTATGGGCGTGTCCCTCGCTACCGCTCGGGTCGGGCTACTGCGCACTACGCGTACGCTTCGGTGCTACGCTGCGCTGCGCACTGCCTAACGGCATGCTCCGTATCCCTCACGCAAGATGTATTTTGGTGTTTTACTTTGTTTTTATACATATCTTTGCTTTACCTTGTTTAAGATTGATTATCAACTGCTTACAAGGTTAAAATTTTTTACCTTATTTCAAGTGAT
>JANWVW010000030.1 GCA_025056095.1 Bacteroidia bacterium | reverse complement strand
CACCGAAGCGTTAGCGTAGCCCGTAGCACGCCGACCTTGTGGGCAAAAGCCCACAAGGGCACGCCCAAAAAAATAAAAAAATACATACTTCACTCAATTTCAGAATGAATGCTATGTGTTTTGAGTGGATTAGCATGGTTTTGAGCATATTCTTCTCTGTTTTTGAGAATGTCCAAAGCTAAAAATATAGCTTGTCTAAATGAATGCTCATTAGCTTTATTTTTGCCCACAATATCGTAAGCTGTACCATGGTCAGGTGATGTACGCACAATAGGTAAGCCCGCTGAATAATTAACCCCCTCCCCAAAAGCCAAAATTTTGAAAGGTATTAACCCCTGGTCATGATACATTGCTAAAATTCCATCAAAATTCTTGTAATTACCTGAACCAAAAAAGCTATCAGCAGGAAACGGACCCATGCACAGAATATTCTCTTTTTTAGCTGCTTTAATGGCAGGTAAAATAATTTCGTTCTCTTCGTTTCCTATCGTACCATTCTCCCCCGCATGGGGATTAAGCCCTAACACAGCAATCTTAGGCTTAGGAATATTAAAGTCCACTTTCAAACTCTGATGCATGACTTGTATTTTGGCTAATACTTTATCAGTTGAAAGTGCACTGACTATATTCTGAACAGGTACATGCCCCGTAACTAATCCTACACGAATAGACTCATGTATCATAAAAAGCATAGTGTTCGGACTATTGAAGTGGTGTGCAAAATATTCTGTATGTCCTGGAAATGGAAATCCACCTAACTGCATGGATTCTTTTTGTATAGGTGCAGTTACAATAGCCTCAATAATTCCGTTTTGGATATCTCTTACTGCCATATCCAAAGCCATTGCGGCTAATTTACCTGCATTAGCACTTATTTTGCCTACCTCTACTCGGTCAAGATTATCCGCAACATCTAACACATAAATTTTTTTTAGAGCAAGATTAGGTTGAGTTTGTCGAATGGGCTGAAATAAAAATTTCTCTATTTTTAAGTACTGCCTGTAATAATTGAGAACTTTTACAGAACCATAGATAACTGGAGTACAGTATTCTAACATAGAGCCATCTAAAAAAGTCTTAATAATAATCTCTGCAGAAATGCCGTTAATATCGCCTATCGTGATACCAATTCGCCTGCTCATAATGCAAAAGTAACTTTTTATGCTTTACAATGATAAGCAAATATGCATAAATTATGCCCATATTTCTATTTTTTTCTCTACTTTTGCTTAAAAAATGAGTGAAAAAGATATATTACAGACTGAAATTACGTATCTCAAAGGTGTAGGACCTAATAGAGCAAAGTTACTTAAACAGGAACTGAACATTCATACATACCAAGATTTAATAGAACTTTATCCACGCCGTTATGTAGATAGGACAAACAACCTCAAAATAAAAGATGTTCAAGAAGACGGCAAAACTGTGGTAGTAATTGGCAAAGTAGTGCATACTGAAATGATTGATAATGGAAGAAAAAAAAGATTTGTTACTTACTTAGATGATGGTACAGGAGTAGCAGAGTTAGTTTGGTTCCAGGGATTGAAGTGGATAGAAAAATATTTTACTTTAGGGGAAGAGATTGCTGCTTTTGGTAAGCCCACTTTATACGGTAGCCGTTTAACTTTTACTCATCCTGATATAGACAAACTAAGCGGAAATGAAGCCGCTGACATACCCAAAATTCTACCTGTGTACCCAAGTACAGAAAAACTTCGTGCTGCGGGCTTAGACCCCAGAGGCATACGGCGTTTGACCTATCAACTTTTACTGCAATTATACCAACAAAAATATACCTTTTCAGAAACCTTACCTCAAAGTCTTATTCAAGAAAAAAACTTAATGCCTAAACATCAAGCCATTTATAAAATTCATTTTCCGAATACTTTTGAAGAACTTAACCAAGCTAAATATCGCCTAAAATTTGAAGAATTTTTTTACTTTCAACTACAACTAGCTATCAGACAGGGAATAAACAAGCAAACCCACAAAGGATTTGTGATTCCTGCTCAAAGCTCTCTTTTGTTAGAGTATACCTCAAAGCACTTACCTTTTGAGCTTACTTCGGCACAAAAACGAGTAATACAAGAAATTGAAAAAGATTTAAGTTCAGGGATACAGATGAATCGTTTAGTACAAGGCGATGTAGGAAGTGGTAAAACTATGGTTGCTTTTTTGTCCATGCTTAATGTAATAGATGCAGGTTATCAGTGTGCTATGATGACCCCCACAGAAATTCTTGCAGAACAACACTTCAAAAACATTTCTAACTATGCCCATAAGATAGGAATTAACGTCGCTTTGCTCACAGGTTCAACTAAAAAGAAACAACGAGAGCAACTCTTACAAGCACTCAAACTTAACATGATTCATATTTTAATCGGTACGCATGCTCTATTGGAGGATGATGTACAGTTTTATAAGTTAGGTTTAGCCGTTATTGATGAGCAGCACCGATTTGGAGTGATGCAGCGAGCAAGGTTATGGCAAAAGAGTAGTTCTGACGGCAAACCCCCAGAGATATATCCGCATGTGTTAGTAATGACCGCCACGCCCATTCCCCGAAGCTTAGCCTTGACCTTGTACGGAGACTTAGATGTGTCTATTATTGATGAACTTCCCAAAGACCGAAAACCTGTCAAAACGGCAATACGTACAGAAAAAGACAGACCAAAAATTTATGAATTCATCCGACAGCAAATTAAGGAAGGCAGACAAGCTTATTTTGTTTACCCTTTGGTAGAACAATCTGAAAAACTGGACTTACAAGCAGTAACCGAAGGTTATACACATATACAGTCCATATTTCCTGAATATAGAGTAGGGCTGCTGCATGGCAAAATGCATCCTGCCGAGAAGGATGATGTTATGACTAAATTCAAACTCAATGTGTTTCAAATATTAGTGGCTACTACAGTTATTGAGGTAGGAGTAGATGTACCTAATGCATCAATTATGGTTATAGAGCACGCGGAACGATTTGGTTTAGCGCAGTTGCATCAATTGCGGGGGCGTGTAGGCAGAGGAGAGTATCAATCTTATTGTATTTTGATGACAGATTATCACCTTTCCGCAGATGGTAAAAAGCGCTTACAAACCATGGTAGAAACCAACGATGGCTTTAGAATATCGGATGTAGATTTAGAAATGAGAGGTCCTGGCGAAATATTTGGAACTCGCCAAAGTGGCTTACCTGATTTTAAGATAGCTAATATTTCTCAAGATGGTCAAATCTTACAAGAAGCCCGAAAAGCAGCTTTTAAGATTGTTGAGAAGGACCCTCATCTAAGGTTACCTGAACACGCCGTTATTTTAGAAAACTACCACAGACAAACCTCTCAAAAAGCAGAAATGAGCAGAGTGGGATAATAGCACATAATTTTTGAGCCTAAATAAGAAGTGATAAAATTTTAATTTTTATAATTAAAAAGTTAGATTAAGTTTTTAATTTTTTTTGGGCGTGTCCTTGTGGGCGTTTCGCTTGCGCTCATGCCCACAAGGTCGGCGTGCTTCGGGCTACGCTTACGCTTCGGTGCTACGCTTCGCTACGCACTGGGCTAACGCCCACCCTTCGCATGCCTCACGCAAAGGATCTCTGAAAAATTCATTTCTCTGTAAGTTATGCAAAGTTTTAGCTTGTAAGTGGTTGTACTTCAATCTTAAACAAGGTAAAGACATGATTGCAAAGGTCAATTGCGTGAGGGGCATGGAGCATGCCGATAGGCAGTACGAAGCGCAGCGAAGTACCGAAGCGAAGCGTAGTGCGGAATGCCCCGACCCTTGCGTCAGCAAGGGGCACGCCCAAAAAAATAAAATCATTTTCAGACCTAATACAATTGTGGTACTTTGTTCATTTTTCTACTCAATTTTTAAGAAGTTGTGCGTTTTGGACGGTTAGATGATTATGTAAGTTGCTCAAAAACAAAAATATATTTTGAAAAGTTTGCCTTAAAGTAAAAAACACTTGACAAGTCTTATTTTGTAGTGTAATTTTGCAGTCCCTTTTAAACACTGCGAGGTGGAGCAGTCGGCAGCTCGCTGGGCTCATAACCCAGAGGTCGCAGGTTCGAGTCCTGCCCTCGCTACAAGCAAAAGCTTCACTAAAAAGTGAAGCCTTTTTATTTTTTATGTCTGTACTATTTAAGCTTGGTCAGTTTGAGTTTAGTAACACAACTTTTATGCTTGTATTTGAATTTATTTGTAACATTGCAGTCAATAAGCTATGAGAAAGTACTATATCCTGTTTTTTATTGGCTTTGCTTGCTCTGCTATTGCCCAACAAAAGAAAAAAGATCCAGTTTTAGCCACAGTTGGCAAAGAGAAAATTACGAAATCGGAATTTGAGTACGTGTTCCAAAAAAGTAATGGGGGTTGGGACTCGGCTAAAAAGCAAACTGTAAAACAGTACGAAGATTATCTTAATCTTTACATTAAATTTAGGATGAAAGTGGCAGATGCCAAAAAAGCAGGTTTGGACAAAAATCCGCAGTTTCAAAAAGAATTAGAAGGATATAGGGCTAAACTTGCACCTTCCCATTTGATAGAAAAAGAAGTAACAGATAAACTTATAGAAGAAGCTTATCAAAGGTCAAAGTATGAAATTTGTGCAGGCTTTATTGCCATTACTATGACTAATCCGAATAGCCCCTTAGATACAGCTATGGCATACAGAAAGCTGATGGCTATTCGTGATTCTATTGTCAAGATGGGCAAATCGTTTGAAGAAATGCAAAAACGTCATTCTATGATTCAAAACGACTACAATTTAGACAAAACGATATATTTTTCTGTGTTTGATGTTCCTTCATATATTTTTGAAACTGTAGCTTACAATACTCCAGTAGGAGAAGTGTCCATGCCCATGCGGTCAAGAGATAGCTACTTTATTTTGAAGGTTTATGATAAGCGCCCAAATAGAGGTAAAATTAAGGTAGCTCATATAGTAGCCGCAGGTACAAAAGGAAAAATGAAGCCCGAAGACTCAACCAAAGCCGTAGCACGAATAAATGAAGCACTTCAAGAACTAAAAGCAGGCAAAAGTTTTGAGGAAGTAGCTCGTACATATTCCGAAGATAACACTACTAAAAACAATGGCGGCGTAATTAACGAATTTGTGTCTGCTTCTAAATTATATCCTGAATTTGCCCAAGCCGCTTTTGCACTTAAAAATGTAGGGGATTATTCTGAAATTGTACGCACTCCTGTGGGTTGGCATATTATCAAACTAATAGCGCGCGAAGGCGAAGTACCTTTTCAAAAACTTCGCCCTGAACTTAAAAGAAATGTACTTACCGACAGAGGAGGACGGTCAGATTACTACAAGTATAATGTATACGCCGAACGAATAAAAAAACAAAACAACTATTCCGTAGATATGAAAGGAATAGACAAAGCTATTCAAATGCTAGATACTCTCATTTCTAATGGCTCATGGCGACTAAGTCTCAAATGTACCGAACTCAACTACCCTATTATGACAATTGGCAAGCAAAAATACTCGGCTTACCAACTCTTGGATTATGCTGACAAAACTAAGCTACGTGGCGTTAAGGACCCCAAAGAAATTGTGTACGGTGCTATACTCAATTTTTCTCGCGAAAAAGCATTAGAGTATGACCAAATAGACATAGAAAAGCGCTATCCTGAATTTAAGTACTTAATGAACGAATATAGAGATGGTTTGCTTTTGTTCCAACAACTAGAAAACCGCGTTTGGAAGCGCGCTAGCGAAGACACCGTAGGATTGAGAAAATACTATGAAGCCCATAAAAACGACCCTAACTTTCAAACAGATAAAGAACGTATCAAAGCTACTATATATACCACCACATCTGAAGAAAAACGCAAACAAGTTCAAGAACTATTAGAGAAAAAATTACCTCGCGACTCAATTGCAAAACGAATGAATAAAGATGGGATAAATGTTACCATTGAGGAAGATTATTACGCAAAGGGGATTAACAAGTTTGTAGATATGGTTTATGACAAGGAAGTAGGACAAGCGCACCTGCTGCCTGAACAAGATAAAAAGTTCATTATTGTGTATACGCATAAAAAGTATCCGCCTGGCAACAAAGTTTTTGAGGAAGTCAGACCTATGTGTGTTACAGGATATCAAGAGCAATTAGAAAAAGAATGGATAGCTGAATTAGAAAAAACTTATCCTGTAAAAATCAACAGAGCAGTATTAGAGACTTTGTATAAATAAAAAGCCACAATATCTATTGAAAAGCGAGCACGTGTTTTGTGTTCGCTTTTTTTATTTTTTATTTTTTGGGCGTGCCCCTTGCTGACGCAAGGGTCGGGGCATTCCGCACTGCGCTTCGCTTCGGTACTTCGCTAACGCTTCGTACTGCCTAACGGCATGCTCCATGCCCCTCACGCAGATGACCTGTGCAGTTATGTCTTTACCTTGTTTAAGTTTGAAGTACAAGTATTTACAAGCTAAAACTTTGCATAAAGTGCCCTGAAATGGTTGTTTCAGAGATCCTTTGCGTGAGGCATGCGGAGGGTGGGCGTTAGCCCAGTGCGGAGCGAAGCGCAGCACCGAAGCGTCAGCGTAGCCCGTAGCACGCCGACCTTGCCCGCATGAGCATTAGCGAAACGCGGGCAAGGGCACGCCCAAAAAACTAAAACTTAACCTTGATCTAAAAAACAGGTTTAATGTGTATCAGGTTTAATGTGTATCATAGTTTAGGTTTTTGTTCGGATATCAAAAAAATAGTCCCCTGCTTAAATAGCAAGGGACCAAATAAATCCCACTTACATACTACTTAACTTTTACAGGTTCTACTGCGGGCTTTTTCTTACCAAAATCTAATACAATCGGAGTAGCAATGAAAATAGAAGAATACGTACCAACAATAATACCAATTAACAAAGCAAAATTAAACCCGCGTAACGTTTCACCTGCAAAGAACAGCACAATAACCGCAATCAAGGTTAAAATAGAGGTCATTAAAGTACGACTAAGCGTTTCATTGATAGCTTGATTGATGTTTGTACGCTCTTCTATGTTAGGATTTTTACGAAGTTTTTCGCGAATACGGTCAAACACTACTACGGTATCATTCATAGAGTAGCCCATAATGGTCAACACAGCCGCAATAAAGGCTTGGTCTAGCTCTAATGAGAAAGGTACAATCCCATTCAAAAGAGAGAAAACCGAGAATATCATCAACACATCATGGGCAAGTGCTATTACTGCACCTGTGCTAAATGTCCATCTACGGAAACGAATAAAGAGATAGGTAAATACTACTATCAAAGACAAGAAAATAGACTTGAAAGCACTATAAGTAATGTCCTTAGCTACTGTAGGACCTACTAATTGAGAAGAGAGAATAGTGGGTTCGCTGCCTGGGAAACTATTTCTCAATGAGTTAATAACTAAATTTTCTACTTCTTGGGCAGTTTTTTCATCTCGTTTATCTACTTTATAGTTTGTACGGATAAGGACTTGATTAGCACTACCGTAGGTTTTTACTTCGGGTGGACTTTGTAAAGGCTGGGTAAGCTTGCTGCGAATTTCTGATGTTTCAATGGGCTTGTTGAATCGTACATAATACTCTCTTCCTCCTTTGAAATCTACACCATAGCTCAAACCTCTTACTGCCATAGAGATAATTCCTAACGAAATAAAAATCCACGAACCAATAAAGAAGTATCTCCGTTTGCCCACAAAGTCAAAATTAAGCCCTTTGAATAGACTCATTGTGTAGCGGTTACCAAAAGTAATCGCATTATCATCATTTTTAGCAGCTAAATAATCAAATACGATACGAGTGAGTAATACTACGGTGAAAAGAGAACACAAAATACCAATAATGAGAGTAGTAGCAAAACCTTGAATAGGTCCAGAACCAAAACGGTACAATATGATACCTATGAGCAAAGTGGTAATGTTAGCGTCTAAAATAGAAGAAAGTGCATTTTTGAAACCTTCGCTAATAGCTAATTTTAATCGCTTACCTAAAGCTAATTCTTCGCGTATGCGTTCATACACTAATACATTTGCATCTACGGCTATACCTATGGTAAGCACTAAGCCTGCAATACCGGGCAAAGTGAGGGCTAGTCCAAAAGAAGCCAATACACCTATGATAAAGAATATATTCGCAATTAACATTAAATCAGCTACCCTGCCCGCTTTGTTGTAGTAAAAGCTCATCGCCAACATGATTAAGATAGTAGCAACAATAATAGACCATAGTCCTTGTCTAACAGCTTTTTGTCCTAATGATGGACCTATAACCTGCTCTTGTGCAATAATGATAGGCGCCATCATTCTACCTGAAACTAATACGTTAGCAAGGTCTTTGGCTTCATTTACGGTAAAATTGCCTGTAATTTGGGAACGCCCACCTGTAATTGCATAATTTACTCTTGGGTAAGAATACACTACATCATCTAACACAATGGCAATACATTTACCTACGTTATCTCCTGTTAGTCTGCGCCATATTTGTGTGCCGCGGGCGTTCATAGTCATATTTACTTCTGCTTCATTGTTATCTTGATTAAATCCTTGGGAAGCTTCTACTACTACATCGCCTTCTAAGGGTGCTTTATTTTCTTTGTTAGTGCGAATAGCAATCAGTTCAATAGCACCGACTAATTTATCTATACCTGCTTCTTTTTTAGTCATGGGTTTGGCTGCCCACAAAAATTTGACATCCGCAGGTAAAACAGTTTTTACATAAGGGTGTTTGAGAATCTTATTTATTTTACCCGTATCTGCTCTAAAAGCAGCTCCTACTAAAGGACCTTTGCCTAAACGGTTTTGGCTTCCCAATAAAAAGTAGTTCAACAGTCCAAAAAGTGGGTTTTCCTTTTTGAACTCTGCTTCACTTTGATTGGCATCTTTAGCAAGCAAAGAATCGCGTTTGCGCACAGAGTCTACTTTGGCTTTTAAGGTTGGATTTTTAGCTAGCACAGTGTCTTTTTTTAGCTCTTCGCTGGTTTTTCTGCGATACTCTTGGATTTGTTTCTCTAATTTTTGCTTAGCTTCGTACTTGGCACTATCTTCTTTGGTTTTGAGTTCAGGTTTAGGTTTTTCTTGTAAAATTTCTTTTGCTCGGTCGTTGGCTTGCTGCAAGTATGAAATGATGTCTTGAAATTCGTAAGTAGTCCAAAATTCTAGCTTAGCCGAACCTTGCAAAAGTTGACGCACGCGCTTGATAGAAAGGGTGTCTGTTACGCCAGGCAATTCGACCGTAATACGGTCTGTGTTGGGTATGCGTTGGATATTCGGTTGTGTCAAACCAAATTTATCTATACGTTTGCGAAGTACCTTGAAAGCATTTTCATTTGCTTCTTCTACTCGTTGATTGAGGTAGCTTTCTACCTCAGCGTTAGACGAACTTAAACTTAAACCGTTAGTAGCATTAGCAAAAAGAGTAGCTAATCTACCATTTGGGTTGTTTTTAAGGTAGCTTTGAACCATCAAGCTCACAAACGAAGCATTTTTAGTTTTTTGGAGTTCTTTTGCTTCGTTAATCGCTTTATTAAGCAACGGGTCTGCGGGGTTATTCGCTAAATTTCGTATAAGCTCGGATACTTGCACTTCTAAAACTACGTGCATGCCCCCGCGGAGGTCCAGTCCAAGGTTAATCGCTTTGCTTTTGTTGTCTAGGTAGTTTTGATAGTTCTTGGGATTTTCAAAATACTTTTCGCGATTAGCTTTGGACATCGCATTGATACGCCTATCATCTTGATAAGACGCAAATGTAAAATACAACTGATAGATACAGATTAAAGCCAATAAGGCAGTGAAAACTAAAATGAGACTTTTGTTTTTCATAAGACAAATGGAATTTTTTGGTTGATAATCAGTAATTTAGAAAAGAATGTAGTGGTTTTAATAAAATTCCGATAAGCAGCCAACGCAAAGCAAAAATGAAGTTTTTATGGCGCAGCTCGGAATTGCCCAATTTTGATTAACTCCACTTCGTTAGAATAAAAGTTTATATATTCTGTTGCATACCAAAAGAAAAGACAAATAGGTACAAAGAAAATGATGCTTTTTCGTTCTAAACCATCAGCTAATTTTTCAATAAGGGAATTAAACAGAGCAAAGGTTTCTTCTTGGATATGGGAGAGTTTAGTCCACATACGACCGCGCTTGCATACAATTTGAGTAAGGTATGCCGTGATGGAAACAGCTACAAAAATTACTGCGCGGTAATTCATAACAAAAGGGACTGCAAAACTATAATTCTTTTTGAGCTTTGTCAAGTTTTTATCATTTTAGCCAGCATAAGTGGCTGTGTGAATAAATTAAAAAACCTCTTGCACACAGCAAGAGGTTTTAGTCAGATCTAATATTGCTTACTTTTTCTCTTCAAGAGTTACGCCTGCAGGTAGAGGTTGAGGCTCTTTCAAAGCTTTACTGTTGCGCATAGTGATTTTGCCGTCTTTTACAACAATTTG
Source organism: Bacteroidia bacterium (assembly GCA_025056095.1). Classification (NCBI taxonomy): domain Bacteria; kingdom Pseudomonadati; phylum Bacteroidota; class Bacteroidia; species Bacteroidia bacterium. The sequence continues at coordinate 9,801 of JANWVW010000030.1, read as the reverse complement.
TTTTTTAACAACGGATTCTTTGTACTTTTCAGTAAGCTCAGCAATGCGTTTTGCTTCTTCTTCTTGTCTTTTCTTCTCTTCAGCTTGTTTTATGGATTCTTGTCTTTTAGCTTCTTTAGCTGCGCTTTCAGCTTTGCGAATAGACTCTTGTCTTTCTTTTTCTTTTTTGCCACCACCGCAAGCAGTGAAGGCGAACATTCCAGCCACAAGGGCGAAGATTGCTAGCTTTTTCATAGTTGTTGTTTTGATTAAGTACCGCAAAAATAGAACACTTTTCTGAACTGTGCAAATTTTTTTTTAAAATCACACAATAAAATTCCAAGTTTTACGTTAACATATATTTTGCTACACAGGTTATTTGATTGATATTCAGTAATTTCAACAGGCACACAAATCATATTAATTTTTTGTATCTTGTTTTTGTATTTGAATGTATTGAGCATCGCGCTTGCGAATGGAAAGAATCGTATTGCCTACTTTAATCGCAATAGGGTCGCCTAATGGGGCAATATTCACTACTTCTAAACTAGCTTGCGGCGTGCAGCCCATATTTAACAAATAAAATTGCACCTGAAGATTAGTAATTTGGGATATGTAGCCTTTGTCGCCTACTTTTAACTCTGCAAGTTTCAACATGGCTTAATTTTATTTAGACAGAATTTAAACACAAAAATAAGGCTTCCAACCCAAACAAGCAAGAAGGCTTTACAAAAGCTGTTATCTTACATCTGCACAAAGAAGCAGTTATCTAAAGATTGAATTTTATTTTTTTGGGCGTGCCCTTGTGGGCTTTTGCCCACAAGGTCGGCGTGCTTCGGGCTACGCTTCGCTTCGGTGCTGCGCTTCGCTCCGCACTGGGCTAACGCCCACCCTCCGCATGCCTCACGCAAGGAATCTCTGAAACAACCGTTTCTCTGTATGTCAATCCCACTTAACTCAACAAATTATGTTTTTTGAGAAACTTCTCATCTACACCCGCAATCTCCATAACCTCCTCAACAGAAAAACCTTTCTGCAACAACTTTTGAACAGTACGTATTTTTTCTTGCTCTAATTGTTCCGCACGTTGCTTTTCTTGTTCTGCGCGTTGTTTTTCTTGCTCTGCACGTTGCTTTTCTTGCTCTAATTCCTTCTCCCGCTTTTTGAGCCGCTTCTCTAAACGCAACACCTTCTTATCTAACTTCCCAAACATCTCCTCGTACGCCATCTCCGCAAACTCCTCATCATTGAGCTTCTCCCTCAACTGCTCATCCGCATTCGCCCTCTCTAATCGCTTGACAATTAAACTAATATCCTTGTCCTTCGGAACATACGGCAAATTCAACGTACGATTACCCGGCTTGACATCACTCAACCGATACTCCTGATTGAACAAATCTAACAACTCCCCTAACCGCGTCCCCAACACAGGTCTTAACCTCGGCACTTGTATCACATACGTCTGATGCGTCAATTTTTCTAAAAATTCAGAAGAAGCATTTACATTTTTTTCACCAAAAAGGTCCTGACATACAGGATGAGCGCGTACCGCAGCAAAAGGCAAATCTTTGAGCTCAAAACCTAATATGTATATCGTAATGATAGGTAAGTCATCGGATTGGTATTGTTGTGCAAGGTAGCCCCTGAAACGCAATAGGTCTGCGTGATAACTTCGGTTAGACTTTTGAATTTCTATCAAAACTTTGGTTTTCTTTTTATGTTCATCTACAATTTCGGCGATAAAGTCTAATCTTTGGATGAGCAAGCGGGTTACATCTGCATCGGCTTTTTGGTAAGTTTTTTCTTGGGGTTTGAGTTTGATGCTCTTTATTTTTTTGTTGATGAGGATACCGATGAAGCGTTTAGCTACGGCTTCATCTTCCATCATGTATTTGAATACGGCGTCGAATATAGGGTTGGCAATGTAGGTCATATTACAAAGATACGAAAAAGGATAGGTTGAAGGAGTGTGAGACTAAATTGCGTGAGGGGCATGGAGCATGCCCGTCAGGGCAGTGCGTAGCGTTAGCGAAGCACCGAAGCGATAGCGTAGTGCGGAATGCCCCGACCCTTGCGTCAGCAAGGGGCACGCCCAAAAAAATCAAATCATAAACTTAACATAAATTCAATTTTTAACTAGAATGGTCATAGACAATGACCCATTTTTTGTCAATGTACTTAAAAATAAGGGAAAAAATGCCTTGTAAATTCCCTATGCTTCTTGTAAGCATCCACCTACCTGTAACTACAGCAGCATTCGAACTTATTCCTTGTATATTGAGAATTTCAAATTTTAGTGTTCCCATAGCTGCTTTGTCAGGATAGTTCTTTTTGTAATTTTCTAATGTAGCTTTCCAGCCCTTAGTCAATCCATTCTTTCCAATAAATTTCAAAGAATCAGACTTCCAATAAGCTTCCATAAAGCCTTCAATATCTTGCCTATTCCAAGCCTCTACTTGTTTATTTAATACTTGTAATATTGCTTCCTTGTCTTTTGGTCTTAATTCTTGGGCTTGGGACAAATACAAACCTATAAACCAATTCAGTAGCATGCTGAACAAAGATAATAACCGCAAAGGGTAATGTAAAGTCCTTGCAAAAATCATAACAAAAAATTAAAGTTTTATTTACATAAAAGTAGACTCATTGGACTAATAACCTTCCAATACACACATTACCGCTACTCTGAACTTTGATAAGATACAATCCTTTGGGTAAGTGCTTAGTAAGAATTTGAAATTCATGTTGATGTATGCTTTGTTTAAGTACTGTTTTACCTTGCATGTTTGTACATTCAAGCTCGGCGTTTTGTAAGGATATATTGGCAGGCAAACGGACAGTACAAACCTCCGAAGCAGGGTTAGGGTATAGTTCCATTTGGTCCACAAAAACATTTATGGAATTGACATAACTTGAAATAGGTTCTACTTTTTTGCCCAAAGCATATTCGCCAGGTATAAGAGTATCTACCCTGATAGCACCGCGCTTATCAAACTTGTTAGTACCTGGCAATAAAGTAGCTCTTTTAAGCATTTGCCAGGGTTGAGTAGCATCCTTTCTGTACATCATTACTAAGCTATCTTCTGTGCCATCAATAAAAGTGTTGTCTATATATCCTGTTGAGGTTAAAGTGCCATCATATCTGAATGTACCATGTGTAACGAAATTAGTAGGAAAATGACCTGAAACCGTCCAGTAGTGATAATCGGAGAGTATAATGTTATTGTGTGCAATTTTACCTTCTGGCGCTACCCAATCGTGAGTGATACGAATACGTGCAGTACCATCACCAAGATTGGTAGTATTTAGAGTAACATTTGTTTCTTTCATTACAAAACTGCCCGTAGTGTTAATGGTAGCTTCAAAGTCGGATACGGCATCAGATACTTTTTCCCATCGGTCAATAGCAAACCAAGTAGGTTCAAAAGGAATATTAGTTAAAGTTACGGATTGTTTAGCTTGGTTTATAACAAAAGTTTGTGTATAGTGCTGCGAAGGTCCTTTACAAGCAGAGATAGGTACTTTCATGTTGAACAAATTGGGCGCACCTTTTAATCGTTGGCGCACATAGACAATCGCGTCGTATAGTCCTCCCCCTTTATCAATTATTTTAGTTGAGTCAATAGAAAAGTGTGGAAATCCTGGGTTAAACACCCAGTTATTGAAAAAGTCAGTTAGGTCTATACCACTATGAGCAGAGAGCGCATCTCTAAGTTGAGTAGAATTAGCATTGCCAAAACCATACGTAGCAAGGTAGTGTTTTACGGCAGGAAAAAACTTATCATCGCCCATGTAGTAACGAAGAGTATGTACTACATCTGCTCCTTTTTCATAAACCGTAGAGCCATAAGTCAAATGATGGGGTACACCTGATAGGGCATAATATCCTGAGTCTTTCAAAGGGGTATGGGTAAGCTGCAAAACTTCTCTGTGGTTAGTACGTACATAGTCTTTGTATTTTGTAGTGTCGTAAGCAACTTCCATAAACATAGCTTCGTTGTAAGCAGCCCATCCTTCATTGAGCCACATATCCCCTTCTGTTTGACAGGTTACGTAATCACCAAACCAATGATGCGCTAATTCATGAGCATATAAAAATTCGTATGCGGTACCAATAGCATAGCTACTCATGTGAATAGAAGTAGCATGCTCCATTGCTCCACCTAAGAAAGGTACACAAATAAATCCAATTTTATCCCACACGTGAGGTCCCCAGCGTTGGATATCATATTTGACTGCACTATCTAAACGGACATACATATTTTTAACGGCAGTAGTGTCCGAAGGTCTTGCAGCAAATTGCACAGGAATACCGTGAGAAGTCCTATGTAAAGTAGCATAATCAGCTATAGCTACTGCGGCTAAGTAAGCAGGTATAGTTTGATGCAGTTTCCAGTGCCATGTTTTAGTGCCATTAGCGTTAGTGGTTACTCCTTGCAGTAGTCCATTGCAAAAGGCTTTATGATTAGGAATAGTTGTGATAAAAAATTCAAAATAAGCTCTATCTGTAAATTCATCAATACAAGGGAACCATACTCGCCCAAAGCTATGAGGATTAGCCTTAAAGCCTACACCTATGTTGTAAATGTATGGATTTTGAAAGTAAAAGCCGCCAAATTTAGGATCTTGTTGAGGTTTACCTTTGTAAAACACTTGCACATTAAGTGTATCGTTTGTACTAAGTGCAGCCGTAGAAATTCGGATGAGTGTGTTATCATAAGTATAAGGGGCTATTGTGTTATTTACCTTGATAGAGTCAATAGTGAGCTTATAGAGCATAAGTGTAATTTTGTTAATTCCATTGATTTTAGGTTTAAGTTTTACAACAGTGTTTCCTCGCAAAGTTTTGGCAGCAACTGTGGGCAGACCTAAGCTATCAAAATTTAGGCTGATGGTATATTGTAAGACATCTAGTGTGTCCGAGAGTTTGTAAATGGAACTCTGTTCTCTCAACATTGACGTAAGTTGAAGAAAAGCTTTCTTTTTAGACTGACAGTCTATGTACTCACCTTGTGCAAAAGCAAAACAAATACTTACCCAAAGTAAGAAAACGGTAGGTGCTTTTTTCATTTGTGTAAAGATACAATCTTTTTGCGTTAAAACAAAACGCTGACTTAAAATACTGTTTTCAGATAAATTTTACTTTTTTAGGCACAGGAGTTTGGAAAGCTTGAACAAAAAGGTTAGTTTTGAACGCACTTTAATTAAAAATTTTCAAATCTATGCGTGGCGTAAATAAAGCAATTATTCTCGGTACAGTGGGGAGAGATCCCGAAGTCAGAGTATTTGAAAATGGTGAGATTGTTACTTTCTCATTAGCTACCAATGAAGTCTACAAAGACAGATTGGGCAATCTTGTAGAAAAAACTGAATGGCATAATATTGTCATTGGTATTCCAAATTTGTGTGAAATTGCTAAAAAGTATGTAAGGAAGGGGGACATTGTTTACGTAGAAGGACGAATAGTTTCTCGCCAATATGAAAGACCTGAAATACCGAATGTCAAATTTACTTCTTATGATATCAAAGTAAATTCCCTGACTTTGGTCAGCTCTAAGCAAAGAAGTGCTGAAAGTCTACAAAGTGAGGAAAATGTTGCTGATGCTCCTCCTCATATAGAAGCCCAGCAAGAATTGAACAGTCAAGAAGATGATTTGCCATTCTAAAAAAGTTCTTAAATTTGCACTGCTTTGGACGCAGAGGACCCAGTATCGTGCTTCTTAAATATTATTTTAGATTTTGTAGCATTCGGCTTTGAGGATGCTATCACGGTAATAGCAATTTTGCTTTTACTTTTTTTCTCTTCCTTGATATCAGGTTCTGAAGTTGCTTTTTTTTCTCTAACTCATGAGCAGGTAGAAAGCTTCAAGAGTAGCAAAAGTCGCCGAGAAAATAAAATATACCGTTTGCTCAGCAAACCCAAAGAACTGATTGCTACACTGCTTATTCTCAATAACTTCATCAATATTATTATTGTGATTTTGGTCGCTGTACTAGCGGAAAAATACTTAGTAGGCTACTTGAACCTTTCCCAATGGGAACTATTTGCTGTAGAAACAGTTTCAACTACGTTAGTAATTATTTTTGTAGCCGAAGTAACTCCTAAAGTATATGCCTCTCAAAGGAATGTACAGTTTGCTAAAAACACAGTTTATATTTTGGAATACGGGCAAAAAATATTCAAACCTTTTGTGTATGCCCTAGTAGCAGGGACAAACTGGTTTGAAAAACTTAAAGACAAGCAAAAGCAGAAAGAAATAGACACACAAGAACTAATAAACGCAATAGAACTAACTTCTGACCACGATACGCCCATTGAGGAGAAAAAAATTCTTAAAGGAATTGTTAACTTTGGAAATATTGTAGCCCGACAAATAATGACCCCAAGGCTAAATATAGTAGCCCTACCTATTGACGCCCCTTTTAGCAAAGTTTTACAAAATATTCGTGAAAATCGCTATTCTCGCATACCTGTGTACAGAGATAAAGATAGGCGTGAAGATATTGTAGGTATATTGTATGTCAAGGATATTCTACCTTTCATCAATGAAAAAGATAATTTTGCTTGGCAAAACCTACTTAGAGAACCTTACTTCATTCCTGAAACCAAAAAAATTGATGATCTTTTTTATGAGTTTAAGCAAAAACATGTCCATTTAGCTATTGTAGTAGATGAATACGGAGTAGTCGTAGGACTGGTAACTATGGAAGATGTGATTGAGGAGATTGTTGGGGAAATTCATGATGAAGCAGAAGAAATAGAAAATTTTTACACAAAGGTCAACGATACTACTTACTTATTTGATGCTAAAACTAGCTTAACAGACTTTTGCAAAGTTCTCAATCTTGACCCTGAAATTTTTAATCAAATAAAAGGTGAAACCGAAACCTTAGGCGGTTTAATTTTAGAGCAACATGGGCGTATGCCCGCTAAAAATCATCAATTTACTTTTAGTAATCTCAAATTTATAGTAGATGCCGTAAGCAAACGTAGAATTGTTCGTATTAAAGTGATTGTATTGCAAACCGCACCTATTCAGGAAACCTAATTTTTATTTAATCCATAGAATCACTACGCTAAAAAATCTTTCTACTGAAACGTATTTTTCTTTTAGTCATAGCACTCATCAAAACTCCTGCTAGCACCATACACATTCCTACTACTGCCCAAAATGGATATGTTTCATGAAAAAGAAAATAACCAAATGCCGATGCGTATAAAATACCTACATAGCTGAATATCACTACTTTATTAGCTTCCTCATGCTGGTATGATAAAGTTAAAAATACTTGTCCAATTTGAGTAGTGATACCTGTGGAAATTAGCCAAAATAGGTCTATCCAAGTAGGTACCTGCCAATACCCCATTAAACAAATCAAAAATGCAATAGGAAAAGTTACTAATGGAAAATAAAGCACAGTTAGAATAGGTCTTTCGGTTTTACCAAGTTGTCTGACAAAATTGTAGCTTAATCCTGAAATAGCTGCGCCGCTTATTCCTACAAAAAAGTCAAAAAAAGAAATGCGTATGTCAAACCCTTTGACCATGATTATCCCTGCAAAAGATAAAGCGAAAAATAGCCACTGCACAGATGCGAACTGCTCTTGATAAATGTATTTTGCCAAAATTGCAGTCATGATGGGCGCTAAGTAGTACAAGGTCATAGCAGAAGCTAAGGGCATATTTTGAAGAGTATATACGTAGCAAAATAAAGCTAATGTACCTGTTACACCTCTTGCCACAAGCAGCTTAGTGTTATTACCGAACACATCTAACCTTTGTTGAAAAATAATAGGTAGGGATAACAACAACTGTACTCCTGCTCTGAACACCATCACCTCTGAAACAGGTAAATGCTTGACAAACTTAATGCACACATTCATTATGGCAAAAGTAAAAGAAGCCAAGAGCATGTAAATAATTCCCTTGTTGTTCCACATTTTTAAGCCAACCTACTTTTGCAAATTTTTGATAAAACCTAATGTTTAGCTATTTTCATGGATTGAAGTAGCTGAAAATAGCGTTCTTTTATTTTGTCATGAGTTAAGTGCATAATTCCATTTGGTCCAAATTCCTCAACACAGAAACTTGCCATTACACTACCGTACAAAACTGCATGTTTCATGGCTTCAAATGAAATATACTGTTGTTGAGAGAGATAGCTAATAAAACCTGCGGCAAAACAATCCCCTGCGCCTGTGGGATCTACAACGCGGTCTAGAAGTAAGGCAGGGCTATTAAAAAACTCTCCTGTTTTAGCAAAAAGCATAGCGCCATGTTCGCCTTTTTTGATAACTAAAATTTTAGGTCCCATAGCAAGAATAGCTTGGGCAGCATGTTTAAGATTTTTAAGGTTACTCAATTGGCGGGCTTCTTCATCGTTAATAACAAGCACATCCGTTAATTTAAGCGTTTCTATTAAACTGCTGCGTGCAGTTTCCATCCAAAAGTTCATAGTATCCATTACTACTAACTTGGGACGTTTTTGCAATTTTTGTAACACGCTGCGTTGAATATCTGGCGCAAGATTACCCAACATCACAAATTCAGCTTGTTGGTGTATAGGCAGAATTTTAGGTTCAAAATTTGCTAACACATTCAGTTCGGTTATCAAAGTATCCCGAGAGTTCATATCTTCATGGTATCGCCCTGACCAAAAAAAAGACTTTTCGTTCGGTTTGATTTCCAATCCTTCTACGTTGATATTTCTTTTTTTGAAGTCCTCAATAGCAGAAGCAGGAAAATCTCCACCTACCACACTAACTAAATAGACTTCTTTAGAAAAATAACTGCTTACAATTGAAATATAAGTAGCTGCTCCGCCAATAATCTTGTCTGTTTTTCCAAAAGGTGTCTCAATGGCATCAAAAGCTACTGAACCTACTACCAAAATACTCATACAGCGCAAAAGTACATATTTTTCAATGCCCTGATACAAGCTTTTTTGAGTTTTTACTCTCTAACATTCGCCCAAATTTGACGCCAGTCTGAAAAAAAGAAAATATTTGTGTCAATTCTTTCGGTGCTTCAGCTACTGTATAGCCACTATTATCCGCACAAATATCCGAAGCATAGTACTTTACGCGTATTCCTATACCTGCATACAGGTCATAAACCCAAAACCGCGAAGTAATCCTGGGCTTACCCCAATTGACAGACAAACCTACCACATCTTTTAAGCTGTATATAGTACAATTTTGCTTCTTCAAAGGTTGGTAGTCAATTACTTTAACAAAAAAATCTACCTGAAAATAGCGAGAAACTTGTGTGTTTTGTTTAATAATTTCTTTGTAACGGCGATAGTTAGTTCGTAGTACGTATCCTTCTGTAAGTAAAATTTGTCTTTCATCAATAAAATTAGGTAAAAAAAACCTATCGGTATAATCTGAAAAAATAAAGCCCCCGCCAAACTCCACAGCGCTACGTTTGCTAAAATGTTTTTCTACCAAAATTCCAGCCTGACCTGTTATCAAGTGAATAAGCTCTGTTTTCAGTATTATTCTATCTGTGTATCGGCTTTGGGCGTAAGATAAAGCATACAAAAAACAAAATGCCATTAACCAAAGAAATTTGATAGTTTTACGTACCACTGTACAAAAGTATAAAAATTAACCTATAAGAGTTTGCCATCCAACAAGTTTTTTTAGCTTATTTGCCTATGTTTAAACTGCATTAAAAAAAACAAAAAACAAATGGAAGCTCGCCACGAAACAGTGATGTAATGTTTAGGTCTAAAAAAATTTCAACTTTTTATTTTTTGGGCGTGCCCCTTGCTGACGCAAGGGTCGGGGCATTCCGCACTGCGCTTCGCTTCGGTACTT
>JANWVW010000029.1:13085-20499 GCA_025056095.1 Bacteroidia bacterium | reverse complement strand
TGCGAAGGGCGTGCGTCAGCACGGTGCGCAGCGAAGCGCAGCACCGAAGCGATAGCGTAGCCCGTAGCACGCCGACCCGAAGCGTTAGCGAAGGGGCACGCCCAAAAATAAAAAAATCAACCTAAAATTTTTTAATGTTAATCTCTTAAAAATTGCTTATTTTTGTTATGTGGTATATGCTAATCCCTACACGCAAATCATAGGAAATATGGATAGTTCAGGCATGATAGACCGCACCGCCTGGCTATTCCGCAAACACTTCAAAGACTACCTGATTGTAAGCATGGTTACTTTTGCTCTGCCCTTTGTTATTTTTGTAAGTCTGCTTATTGCTACCCAAACCGATTATTTTGTAACAAGAAGCTACGACAAAATTACTAGCCTATTTGTGGTTGGAAGTGTAATAGTGTTCCCCACCTGCATGACAATATTCAGCGTTTGGAGTGAAATGGCTATCAGCTATTACACACATAAACGAATACACTTGGAAGAAGTAGATTGGTGGCAAGCTTGCATAGCAACAACCTCGTATATTATTCCGAACTTGCTTGTCAAAACTGTTCAAATAGGCATCACAATAGTAGTGGGTATAGTGGCTGTATTTGCTGTTTTTGTCCCTATAATAGGTTCTTTGCTGTACTTTTGGATAGTAATAGGCGCGTATACCTATCTTACGGCTTTATTTCCAATTATTACTATTGCTGAACCACACACGCCTTTTATTAGGCGATTAGCTCGTAATCGTAGCTTAGTGGGCGCAAAAATTATACCTTGTTTTACTACGGCTACCGTAGGCACTTTTATTTTAGCAGGTCTGCTTTTTTTAATGTATATTTCGTTAGGGCTAAGTTTGTACTGGGTAGTGATACCTTACTTCAAGCAGCTAAATGATGGTGAACTTTCTATACGTACATTAAATCAAATTTTGTCTATTATTTTTACAATTTTGACCGCAGGCGTGTTTATGTTGGCTGTACCTACTAAGCCCATATTTTACACTATGATGTATTACAGTTTAGTGAGCTACAAAGAAGCGTATCATTTAGAATATCAAATTAAAATGTACCAAAAGATGATGCAAGCTTACGATGAATATGAGAACAAAAAAGCTGTATAGGGGAATATTTCTGCTCTGTTTATTACTTTTTGTTTTTTCGTGCAAGAAAAAAGATGAAGAACCTCCGAAAATAACCGTTGCTGCACCTGTAATGGGGCAAGTATTTTCTTACACTCCAACGATTGACATAACAGGCACTATAAGCGATAACATAGGACTACAAGCTATAGAAGTAAGTCTGTTAGATATCCAATATAAATTTGCCGCAGGTATAGTGCGATATCCTATTGCTCAAAAGGCTACTACGTATAGCGTTTCTTACAGTGTACAAGACATATACCTCCCTGCGGGATTTTATTATCTTAAAGTTCAAGCAGTAGATTTAGCTAATAACCGAACTTCTGTTTTTGTTCAAATTTACTTGCAGGAACTACCTTTGTCTTTACGCGGCGTGTATTATTTAGGCATAGATGAACATCATAATTACTATTCGTATCTGTACCAACTAGGGTATAATACACCTAAACTGACATTAGACAGAAAAGCTACGGACATCTGTTTTTTTCCAAGATATAACTATTTGTATGTATGTTCTGCGTTAGATGGGACTTTTAAGGGCTATAAACTCAATGACTCTCTACTGCCCTTGGGTTTTCAACACTATCAGCCGAATGCCACAAGTGTGGATAGATATACAAAGATGCTTTTTTTATCGGATAAAACTGTACTCCTTCTTTCTAAAACCGAGCCCTTTTATCAAGTATTTACAACTTCAGGCAGTATTATAGGTAGCCACTCCAATAGCATAGACTTTCCTGCTACTGCTTGTGAACATAAACAACGCATTTATGCTCTTATTCCTGGTACAAGTGTTGCGTATAATCAAATAGATGTTTTTAATCCTTTTGCTAACTACGTTAAAATTCACACAAAAAACCTTACTGAAAGAGTGTTAGATATTGCCACAAATGGCACAGAAATATGCGTACTAACTTGCGATGGCACACATTCTTATACTCGCTACCTTCGCAGCGATGATTTGGTACAAGTAGCTAATAACCGACACTATGGAATTAAAGCTAAAAAATGGTACGTATTTAACAATACTGCTTACATTTTGACCGAAGGTGGAATTTTGAGGGAAAATTTATCTACCAAAAGTGCTTCTACAACTCATTGGATTACAGGGGTGTATACTACGCTAGCTTATGAACAGATTAGCAATGTTATTTATGCTGCTACTCCTACACATATTCAAAAAATTGATGCAAATACAGGGTCTATTTTGCAAAGTTTTGCGTTACCTTCGGGTATAAAGGTGGAAAAAATAGATTTTTGGTACAACAAGTAATAAAATAGCCCAAAATGTGAATGATACGCAGACGAAAGATGAAATGAGTTTAAGGTTTGAGTGTGTACAGCTTTTGCGGTGGTATTTAACTGGTTTTAGAAGTCAAGATTTTTTGAGTAAGTGGGCTTTTTTGAGGTGTTTTAATTTTTTTGAAAGGTTATTTTGAGTTCAATTGCGTGAGGCATGCGAAGGGCGTGCGTCAGCACGGTGCGGAGCGAAGCGTAGCACCGAAGCGATAGCGTAGCCCGTAGCACGCCGACCTTGTGGGCATGAGCGCAAGCGAAACGCCCACAAGGGCACGCCCAAAAAATTAAAATTTAGAAAATTCTTCTCCACTTGACCTTAATAAAAAACTCAATTTTAGTTGAAATACTAAAAACTTTTCATATTTTTGGGACTATGAATAAAATTGTCAAAGACGCAACAGAAGCTCTCCACGACGTATTTGACGGCGCTACCTTACTTTTAGGCGGCTTTGGATTGTGTGGTATACCCGAAAATTGTATTGCAGAATTGGTTCGCAAAGGCGTTAAAAACCTCACCTGTATATCTAATAATGCAGGTGTGGATGACTTTGGTATAGGTCTGATGCTCAAAAATAGACAAGTTAAAAAAATGATAGCCAGCTATGTAGGAGAAAACGAAGAATTTGAGCGCCAAATGCTATCAGGAGAATTAGAAGTAGAACTTATTCCACAAGGTACCTTAGCAGAGCGCTTGCGCGCAGGAGCAGCAGGCATACCTGCGTTTTTTACCCCCACAGGATACGGTACCGAAGTAGCAGAAGGTAAAGAAGTTAGAGAATTTTTTGGCAAAATGTACATAATGGAACATTGGCTTAAAGGAGATTTTGCTATCATCAAAGCTTGGAAAGGGGATGCTATGGGAAACCTTATTTACAGAGCTACAGCTCGTAATTTTAATCCAATAATGGCAGGTGCAGCCAAAATTACTATTGCCGAAGTAGAAGAAATTGTTCCCGTAGGTAGCCTCGATCCTAACTTTATCCATACCCCAGGCATCTATGTGGATAGAATTTTTCAAGGCAAAAATTACGAAAAACGTATTGAGCAAAGAACTACCCGAAGCAGATAAATTCAAAATTCCATACTACTATGAAAGACCTACCATTGTTTCAAAGCTTTTATCAAGAGTATTGCAGAAAGCATCTTGACCGTTATATCTCTCAAGATGAGGTAGAAGCATTAGTCATGATGACACCTATGCTAATAGTAGCTCGGTGCGATGGAAAAATGGATATAAAAGAGCTTGTATCGGTCATTGAAAATTTAGAAATTCTTTATCGTATTGATGAGGATCCATTGAACGATTTAATACCTACTGAAGATGTTGAAATTACAGAAGATGATGTCAAAGAAATGGAATATTTCATGCAGGACTTTCATGTGTGGGAGCAGCGCTTGTTGGAACTACATAAGATATACATTGGTACTGACATAGAAAAAAAACGCCTATCCTTAATCATGATGGAAGCGGTAGCCGATGCCCACCACGAACCTGCAAAACAAGCCGTAGAACACGTGTTAGATGATACGAATACTACTTGGGGCAAAAATATCTCTGAAACTGAACGTAATACTATCCTAAAACTATGCGACTACTTAGGTATAAGCAACGAACCTAAGTTAGCTGATGAAATTAAACGCCTTAAATCAGTTGAAGCAATGTGAAAAGCTCGTATTTTGAGGGTTAGGTAAGTTGGCAAAAGTACTATTTACCTAACTCTTTTTTCAAATCATTGTAAGCTTTCTGTGCTTCTAAATTGTTTGGATTGAACTTAATAGCTAGTTTGTAGTCTTCAAAAGCTCTTTGTTTGTTGTTCAGAGCTTCGTTACAGGTGCCGCGCATATACAAAGCATCTGAAAATGTATTATCAATTTGAATAGCATAGGTAAAGTCCTCTCGTGCAAAAGCATATTGCTTTTTCTCCCACTGTATCAAACCTCTGTTGTAGTAAGCATTTTTCAAGGTTGGATTGAGATACAAAGCTTTGTTATATGCAAACAGTGCTTTATCTAACTCTTTGTTTTCTTGTAAAAGAACTCCCATGTTGTAATGAGCGTTAGCGTTATTATCGTTAGCTTTGATAGCTTTTTCGTAGTAGCTTAATGCTGTTTGATACAGTTTATTTAGTGTATTCTCATCTTTTTTCTGTGCTTTGGCAAGTTTCCATTCCTCATGAGTCATTTGCCCAAGCTCCAAGTAGGCGTTTGAAAATGTACTGTCATACTGCAAAGTTTTTTCAAAGTATTTACGAGCTTCGGGATTATTGTTTTTGTTACGATATACTAAACCTAGTCCAAAATAAGCAGGAGGATAGTTAGGCGATTTTTCCAAAGCAACCTGAAAAAGTTTAGCGGCATTATCTACACTACCTTGATAAAATAAAATAGTAGCCGCAGCAGTATAAATAGCAGGGTTCTCCGTGCCTAATTTAATAGCTTCTTGGTATGCAGAAAGAGCTTCCTCATCTTTGGCTAAAACGTATTGATAAATTCCTAGCTGATAGTAGTAGTTCGGATTTTTAGGGTCTAATTCAATAGCCCGCTTAATATCTAAAACTGCAGTTTGTACCTCACCTTTTTGAAAATAAAGCACAGAACGGCGATAATACAAATCAGGTTTAGCCGTAAATTTCTCTAAACTATCTGTAATGTTTTTAATTCCTTGCTCTATTGCCTTGAGCTGCTTTTCTTTTTCGTTTTCCGTTTCAACTTGCTTTTTGTTAGTAATCGTATTTTTAGGTTCTGCTTTTTTGTTAATGCAGCTTGTAAGTGCTATGCCAATAAAGAGCAGTGAATACAAAAAACAACGACACATACCTTATGTTATTGTTGTTCAGGATATACGTAGAAACCTTTACCTGTTTTTCTACCCCAAAATTTAGCTTCTACTTTTTTCTGTTGAATAAGGCTAGGTCTAAACCGTGCATCTTGATAAAAAGCATTAAACAAAGAAACTGTTACCGCAAAATTAACATCTACTCCGATTAAATCCATGAGCTTAAAAGCCCCCATTTTGAACCCCGTGGCTTCTAAAAGTTCATCAATTTGTTCCATTTCAGCCACTTGTTCAGACAAAATTTTTAAGCTCTCCCCATAAAAGTGCCGAGCTACTCTATTGACAATAAAACCTGGATAGTCTTTGACTAAAATAGGGGTTTTTTGCATGCTTTCTGCTACTTTTTTGACTACTTCTACTAGTTTTTTGTCTGAAGCCTCTCCTGCGATGACTTCAACTAATTTCATTACAGGGGCAGGATTAAAAAAGTGCATGCCTATTACGCGCTCAGGGTGCTTGCAAGCCGAAGCAATTTGAGTGATTGGAATAGAAGAAGTATTACTACAAAAAATAGTAGTGGACGGCAAACGCTCTTCCAAGGCAGAAAATAGCTCTTGCTTAGCCGATAAATTCTCCACAATCGCTTCAATAACTAAGTCTGCTTCAATCTCTGAAAATTCGGAAGTATAATGTATGCGAGATAAAGCTTCATTTTTTTGCTCTACGGTTATTTTTTGCTTTTGCGCTAAGTTTTCTAATGCAATTTCTATATTGAGCTTTGCTTTTTTAAGTGCAGTATCATTTATGTCAAAAAGAATAGTACGGTAACCATGTGTGGCTGAAACTTGGGCTATACCTGTTCCCATTGTACCTGAACCAATGATAGCAATAGTCTTAATCTCCATAATTGCAAAAGTACAAAATTTTAACCTCTTAAACGGAAAGAATTCATATCTCGCACTAAACGGTCATCTTTCTCTATGTAATACGCAGCTAATAGACAAAAAGCTATGCTCAATATTGGAAAAATAACGCCTATTTGTACATTGCTACTTTGCAGTGCATTTACCCCTGCAAATTGGGAAATTTGATTTTGAGTATAATATACTCTCCAAAATATGTATGAGGTTTGTAAAAAAGCAATTCCTGCGGATAGCCAAGCTACTCTTTTCTGAATTTGTCTTTTTTTGTATAAAAAAATAGTAACCAAAGCACTGATACAGAACAAGATACTTAAAATAAAAATCCAACGAATGGGATGAGCAGGTACAAAAATAGAGAGCGTACTATTCAAATTTTTGATATACTGTCCATGAAATACAACTGTAGATTGGCTATTAACCGTGTTAAACTCAAAAATCCACAGTTCTGTGAATATGGTCAATGGGTTCAGCGCGATAGCTAAAAGTAGCCACACAGTTTGAATTCTTTGAATCATATCAAGCAAAAATACAGTGTATTTGTATAAATCCCAAACTCAAAAGCAGAATTATCAACAAAATAGTAACTTTGTACTGTCATGTACGTTTATCAACAAATTGAAGAAGCCATACGGATTAAAAAAACTCTTTTAGCACAAAGCGAATATATAGAGCAAGTTGCACAAGTGCTTATACAAGCTTTTAAGGCGAACCAAAAACTCCTTATTTTTGGTAATGGTGGTTCTGCGGCTGATGCACAACACTGGGCTGCTGAATTTTCAGGTTCGTTCTACAATCGTAAAAGACCTGCTTTACCTGCCATAGCACTTACTACTAACTCTTCCGAAGTTACAGCCATTGGCAATGATTTTGGATTTGAATACATTTTTCAAAAACCTTTGTCTGCATTAGCGCAAAAAGGTGATGTAGTGATAGGTATATCCACTTCGGGTAATTCTAAAAATGTACTTTTAGCGATTGAAACAGCTATTGAAAAGGAATGTATTGTTATTGGCTTTACAGGAAAGACAGGAGGTAAGCTCAAAGAGTTGTGCCATTATTGTTTTTGCGTTGATTCGACAGATGTAGCTCGGATTCAGGAAGCACATGAACTTATAGCGCACTTGCTTTGTGCGCGCGTAGAGCAGGCTTTGTTCGGTAATTGCACTTGATAAGGTGCTAAATATTGAGTTTGAAAAATGTTTAATTTTTTTTGGGCGTGCCCCTTGCTGACGCAAGGGTCGGGGCATTCCGCACTACGCTTCGCTTCGGTGCTTCGCTAAC
>JANWVW010000029.1:0-12895 GCA_025056095.1 Bacteroidia bacterium | reverse complement strand
AGCGAAGCGCAGCACCGAAGCGTTAGCGTAGCCCGTAGCACGCCGACCTTGCCCACACAAGCGCAAGCGAAGTGTGGGCAAGGGCACGCCCAAAAAAATAAAAACTAAAATTCACAACCTTTGAGATGACTTACGTCGTTGATTCGCACTGCAATGTAAGCACTACCTGTAAAAATAACATGATTAAGACAAGTATTTTGATGAGTGAAAAGTAAGTCCATGTTTGCAATATTGTAGTTAAATAAAGTGCAAAGTAGTATTCGCAGTGCTCGCCCATGCGTACAAATTAAAATGTTACCTTTTGCATGATTGTAATGAATTTTTTTCAAGGCTTTTTTTAGTCTATTTTGAACCGATATAGCACTTTCACCTCCCTCTATTTTAGCATCGAGATTTCCGCTTTGCCATTGAGCTATTAAGTTGTGATAGATAGAAATATCTTTTTGAGTAGGCTTTTTGCCCTCTAAATATCCCCAAGAAATTTCATTTAACTCACTTAAATACTCAACCCAAGGAGATTTTTGAATAAATTTTTCTACGGTTTGGTGTGTCCTTTTGAGTGTGGAGCAATAAACTGCATCAAAAGATATATGCTTGTAATGTTGCCAAAACTGCTCTGCTTGCCATTTGCCATGCTCATTGATATCTACATCAATTCCCCCACCTTGAATAATTCCGAATCGGTTTAGGTCTGTTTCTGCATGGCGAATAATGTACAGGTGCAAAAAATTAGAAAAATAATCTTCCATTTGGGTTGCAAAATTGCACTAACATTTGAGTATAACGCTCAATCGGGCTAAAATATATCTATTGCGAAGCACAGTTGGAAATATAGCTTGTCGCCAAAACTTAAAATAATCGTGTTCTAGTTTGGCTTCCATAGTACCTCCGCATACAGATAGCTTTCTTTTCTGAACAATATGGCATTTGCCTGTACTGTCCGCGTATAAAACCACATTAGCAATGATGCTTGTACATTCTGCACAAGATATGGTTATTTTATGTTTTTTGAGAATGTCAGGTAGTTTCTTTTTCCATTCCATTTCTAAACTATCCCACGCTCGCAGGGCATCCCCTTTGAGCTTGTAGGTTTCTATAATGCTATCTTGTGTTACAGAGTAAGTTTTCATACTCTGTGCATCAGATAGTTTGTATCCTAAAAGTAAAAACAAAATTAACCAGTAGCGTAACATTTTTATATTTATGAGTGCAAAAATAATTATTTTTTTTACTTTGAAAGTTTTAATTTTAGTTGGGTCAAAAAGGGGCTTAGCTTGAAAGTTTTTGGGAAAAATGCGGTCAGTTTGTAATTTTGGCAACATGGCTGATTTAAATCGGGGGGCTAGTAAAAGTCCAAGTTTTTGGCAAATGGTTTGGAAAAACTTTAAAAATAACAAGCTCTCTTATTATGCACTATGGGTTTTATTAGGTTTAGTATGCATGGCTTTGTTAGCAGATTTTATTGCTTATGACAAGCCTTTTTATGCAAGATACAAAGGTAAAGGATATTACCCTATTTTTTTGGATTATGCAGCTAGTTTAGGTTTATATCATTGGGATAGTGAGTTAGTCAATGCAGACTGGAAGCGCTTATCTTTAGAAAAAGCTTTATGGACGCCCATACCTTATTCGCCTGAAGAGCAAGATTTTAGGAATGCACAATCAGTTAGCCCATTGGCTAAGCAAGATATAGATAAAAAGTGGATGCGGCACTGGTTAGGTACAGATGAATTAGGTAGGGATGTACTAAGCGGAATAATCCATGGCTCAAGAATATCCTTGAAAGTGGGCTTGGTTGCTGTGGGTATCTCTATGATAATTGGAATTACCTTAGGGGCTTTAGCAGGGTACTACGGGGATAATCATCTAAAAATTTCCCGAGCGTATATTTTATTGCTGCCGTTGAACTTATTTTTTATGTACTTCTACGGGTACTATGCAAGGAGCAATACTTTGTCTGAAGCTGCTTCAAAGGGTATGCTTTTGTTTTTATTTCATTTGCTGATTAGTGTTTTGGTTTGTGTAGGGATTGGTTTTTTATTTTATGGTATCTCATTGATAATAGGTAAAATACATGTATATTTTAGGCAAAAGATAAATGTGTGGGTAGATATTATCATTTCAAGAATTATTGAGATTATCTCATCTATTCCGATTTTGCTTTTAATTATCACTATTTGTGCGATATTAAAGCCGAATGTAATGATAGTAATGGTAATTATTGGGCTAACTTCTTGGGTAGGTATTGCAAGATTGACCCGTGCTGAGTTTTTGAAAGTTAGAAATTTAGAGTATGTTCAAGCTGCACAAGCTATGGGGTTTGAAGAGTGGCGCATCATTTTGCATCATGCCTTACCTAATGCCATAGCCCCTGTCTTGGTAACTGCGGCTTTTCAAATAGCAGGGGCTATACTTATGGAATCAGCACTAAGTTTTTTGGGGATAGGCGTACCTTCCGATGTAGTTACTTGGGGATCTTTATTAGCAGTAGCGCAATCTGCGCCTAGTGCTTGGTGGTTAGCGGTATTTCCAGGGTTAGCTATCTTTATTACCGTAATTTCTTTTAACTTAGTAGGTGAAGGATTAAGGGATGCTTTGGATCCAAAGTTAAAAGCAGTATAGCTTTATAGGACCTTTTTCAATCTTCACAACCGTCAGGACCATGTACATGCCCATGTTCTAACTCTTCTGGGGTAGCTGGTCTAATTTCAATAATTTTACCTTTGAAATGCAAAGTAAGTCCTGCAAGAGGGTCATTAAAGTCTATTTTAACTGTTTCATCTGTAATATCTATAATCTCACCGTATTGTTCGTTTCCTTGCATGTCTATCATGGGTAATACTGTACCTATTTCTAGCTCTAATGCCATGCCATCAAACATAAACATGCTTTTAGGTAAGTCTATTACTTTTTCTGCTGAATAATTGCCGTAAGCCTCTTCAGGAGTTAAAATGAAATCAAAGGTGTCTCCTACGTTAAGGTTAGCTATATTAGACTCAAACTTTTCTAATAATGCGCCTATGCCATAGATAAAGTACATCGGTTCATCTTCTGTAGCTTCATCTATAATTTGGTTACCCTCTTCAGGGCAGGTAAGCGTGTAGGTCAAGCCTACTACATGATTTTTAGCTATCATACTAATGTACAAATTCTATTTACAAAGATAATATCTTTTATGACATAATGTAACACTCTTGACAAATTTTCTTATGAGCATGCCATTATGTCTGTTAATAAAATGTAAAAAAAGCATTATTTTAAGAGATTGGTGTTTTTATTTGACTAAAAAAGTTCAGATTTGTTTTTGTAAAGTGCTTTCAATCAGTAAGTTACTTAATAGCTCAAATTGTTTTTTCGTATAGTATGAAAATCTTTAAAAATTTTTGGCATATAATGTGCCAACAGCAGGGCAACTAAATACTAACAAACGTATGAAAACAGCAGCAAAATTCGCTACGCCTATTGCAGTAGCTACCGAGTATCTAAGCAATGCTAACAAGCAGTTCAATGAGTTAGTAAAAGGTGAAAGAAGTGTATTTGACTTCAAAGAATTTTTCACTGCTTACAAAATTGAAGGACAAATCCCTACTTTCGCAGAAATTACAGAACCTTCCAACTATCCCACCTACGAGCAAGTTATGAATGAAATGGCTCAATTCAACCAAGTTTTGGTAGACACTGTTCAGTCTTACAACCAATACTTGATAAAGCAAAATACTCAATTCATTGAGAACTTGAAAAACTTCAAAAACCCCTTCTTTGAAGCTTTCAAAGCTCAAAACTAATCAAGTTGTACTGAAATCCTTGATGGTTAGCGGTGGTAATTTTTGTTACCGCCGTTTTTTTTTAATGCAGAATTTTAAAACATGTTGTATTTTTGATTGGGTTATGAACTATTGGTTAGTTAAATCTGAACCTTACAAATATAGCTGGGCGCAGCTTTTAGCGGACGGGCGCACTTTTTGGGATGGGGTACGAAATTTTCAAGCTCGTAACTATCTCAAAAGTATGAAAGTAGGCGACAAAGTTCTATTTTACCACTCTAATGAAGGGCTTTGTATCGTAGGTGTAGCTAAGGTTGTCAAAGAACACTACCCTGACCCTACGGATGCAGAAGGAAAATGGGTTTGTGTAGATATTGAACCTGAATTTACTTTGAATAAACCTGTAACTTTGGCACAAATCAAGCAAGAACCCAAGCTCTCTAACCTGCTTTTACTCAAACAAGCTCGTTTATCCGTTATGCCTGTAACCCAAGCAGAATTTGAACATATACTTTCTATGGCAAAATAAGGTTTAGCTTCAAAAATAATTATATTGGTAGTATTTATGAACATGTACGCCCTGATATTTATTTCAATTATATGTGTGGGACTATTTTCAGGATTAGAAATTGCGTTTTTGACTGTCAACAGGCTAAAAATGGAATTGAAAATTCGTCAGGGAGGTTTTTTTATGAACCTTCTTAAAGGATTTATCAAATCACCTGTAAAATTTATCAGCACTACGCTTTTAGCGGTAAACATTGGTATTGTGATGTATGGCTTAGCCATGACCGAAGTACTTGACCCTTGGCTGATACAAATTCTTCCCCCACACTTAGCAGAAAACAGAGTTTTTATCACTTTTTTGCAAGCCATTATTGAAACTTTATTTTTACTTTTTATTGCAGAGTTTTTGCCCAAAGTCCTTTTCAAGACATTTCCCGAAGGACTTTTACGTTTCTTTTCGCCCTTAATTTGGTTAGTGTATTATCTTCTCTATCCTTTTATTGCTGGTATTACGTGGTTTTCTACTTTTGTGATTGAGAAAATATTCAAAGTAGAATATAAAGAAAACGAACAAGTTTTTAGGCGAACAGACTTAGACCTATATGTAAGAGAAACCTTGAAAACTCATACAGATGCCGAAGGTATAGATGCTAATCTTTTCAAAAACACACTCAAAATGAATGAAACTCGCGTACGTGAATGTATGGTGCCGCGTACAGAAATTCAGGGAGTATCTATAAACACGTCTATTCCTGATTTGATAGAAAAGTTTAGGCAGGTAGGGTACTCAAAACTGTTAGTGTATAGAGATAATGTGGATAACGTAGTTGGGTATGTGAATTTAATAGACATATTCAAGCAGCCTTCTGATTTGCGGCAAATTATTCAGCCTGTTATCATTGCGCCTGAAAGCATGTTTATCAATGAGTTATATTCAGAAATGACCAAGCAGCATTGTGCTATGGCAGTCGTTGTAGATGAATTTGGTAGCACTTACGGTATTGTTACCATTGAAGATATTTTGGAAGAGATACTGGGTGAAATTGACGATGAACATGACGATTCGGCTGAAATAGAGAAAAAGATATCTGAAAACGTTTATCAATTTAGTGGAAGGTTAAAAGTGGAGCATCTGATAGAAAAATATGCTCTTCCTATTGAAAAAGGGGACTACGATACTTTGGGCGGATACATTTTAGCTAAATCTGGTAAAATTCCTCAAAAAGATGAAGTGCTAAGCATAGATGAGTTCAGCATTAAAATTTTAGATGTAGCCAAAACGAAAATTAATTTAGTAGAGCTTGAATACATAAAAAAATAACAGGTTAAAGAAAGATTTTTTATTTTTTTGGGCGTGCCCCTTGCTGACGCAAGGGTCGGGGCATTCCGCACTACGCTTCGCTTCGGTACTTCGCTGCGCTTCGTACTGCCTAACGGCATGCTCCATGCCCCTCACGCAAGTTACCTATACAGTTATGTCTTTACCTTGTTTAAGCTTGAAGTACAAGTACTTACAAGCTAAAACTTTGCATAAATTACAGAGAAACGATGGTTTCAGAGATCCTTTGCGTGAGGCATGCGGAGGGCGTGCGTCAGCACGGTGCGTAGCGAAGCGAAGCACCGAAGCGTTAGCGTAGCCCGAAGCACGCCGACCTTGTGGGCATGAGCGCAAGCGAAACGCCCACAAGGACACGCCCAAAAAAATATCTAATTCAAAACTCACACAAGCTCACTTCCTAACTCAATTGCTCTATTTTTAAGAAAACCTTAATTGAGTGTTGCAATTTTGAAAAAAATATATTTTCTTTGTTACATGCTAAGTACCTTCAACCTCAAAAAATGGATAGATGAGCATAGACATTTGCTCAAACCACCTGTGGGAAATGCTCAAATTTGGAAAGATGCGGAATTCATGGTAACCATAGTCGGAGGTCCTAACGCACGCAAAGACTACCACATTGACCCAGGCGAAGAGTTTTTCTATCAAATTGAAGGGGACATGGTACTAAAAATAGTAGAAAACGGTGTACACAAAGATATTGAGATAAAGGAAGGCGAAATATTTTTGCTTCCTGCCTTTGTTCCCCACTCACCGCGCAGATTTGAAAATACTGTCGGCATGGTCATAGAGCGCCAACGCCGCCCTGATGAAAAAGATGGACTACGGTGGTACTGCGAAAACTGCGGAGAAATGCTCTACGAAACTTACTTTCACTTGACCGATATCACTACGCAACTTCAACCTGTATTTGAACAATTCTACGGCAACCCTGAACTATGTACCTGCAAAAAATGCGGTACTAAAATGGAAAGACCTGTAAAATCTAGCCGATAAAAATGTATCGGATAACGATTATATTCCTGCTCGCTGTAATTTTTTTTGCCACAGTGAGCTACAAGAAAATCTTTTTATCCACATACCTTCACTACGACGAAGCAGCTAATTATCTTCCTGCATGGAACTATGTAAAGTACGAACAATATGCTTTTACTGTCCAAAATCCGACAGTATTCAGCTCAATTAGTCCATTTATTACTTTGGGAGGATACGTGGGACACAGCTTAACTTTAATTGCCCCTGCTATAAATACAAAATGGCACTTAGCTCGCCTGTGGATATGGCTTCATGCAGCAATTTTATTAGCGCTTCTCTACTTGATTGCAAAACCGCACTTTAACGCTAAAACTAATCTTTTGAGTGTATCTCTACTCATGCTCAATGGGACTTTTGTTACTTATAGCACACGAATTACAGGAGAAATTCCTGGACTTGCAGGTTTTTTACTCGGAGCTTGGGCATATCAACAAGCTAAAAAAAAAATAGTTGGCTTTGGTATATAGTAGCGTGGATAGGCTTTCAAATCAGTATATTAAGCAAAGAATACTTTGCAGTATTGATTGGCTTAACGTTGCTTGTTTTTTGGCTATGGAGAGAAAGAGCAAAATTTAACCCTACTTTTGTTTTAGGTCTAACTTTACCTGTTGGTATTTTATTGTATTACTACTTTGAGTTCAAAGATATGCAAACTATTGAGAAGTATTTTGTGCAAAGGCGAATCTATCAAGTGGAATTTTTTGCGTTCAAGAGCTACGCATTAAAATGGTTGTTAAGCAAGCCTTTGATAATTATAGGTTATGTTTTACATACCGTTCGCTGTTACATTCAAAAAAGAGATTTTGACCTTTTTTTGTGGATATTTCAAACCTTTTACTTGATTTTATTTTTGGTTTCTATTGGTTTTGAGCGTTTTGGAGTGGGATTATTTATTTGTGCTTGTATTTATACAGCAGAGTTTTTGGTAGGAATTAGTAAAGTTCCTGCTTTTTCAAATGTGCATAGATGGGTAATTTATGCTGTCTTTGCTGTGTTTATTTTGCAAAAGTCGCCTGCTTTGCTTTGGAAAAAATCTGAAACTATACCTCTACTTGCTTTACCAAATTGCGGCAACAGAATTATCCATACTCCCGAAATTTCATTAGTTCCGCTTTTATTGGAATGTAGTTATCAATTACCTTTATACCCACCTGCTCGATTCAAAGGACCAAACTACAGTGAAGTATATGTACAAGAGGTTCAAAACCAATATTTACAAGCGGATATTTTGATATTAGGGGAATACGCTTTTACAGAATATCCCGATGTCTATGATAGAAACAAAATTTCAATTTATTTTGAAAGATACTTGCATCAAGAGAAGTACGAAGTTTGGGTCAAAAAAGCTACTGAAAATGTTTGTATAGTTAAAAATAACTTCAGTTCGTAGTTTTTATTTTAATAAAACTCCAAAGTACTTGCAAGTTATTGAAAAAACTTATATCTTTGCGTAACCCTTTCAAAAAAAATTTCGTTCTTATAACCGCAGATTTTTGAACCTATCCATTTGTCCAACTATGTGCAAAAAATTAGCCTTTTTAGCCGCTTTTTTCCTTTGTACCGCGCAATTAAAGGCGCAGCTGCTCAGTGAGCTACTAAAAATTATTGAGCCAACCATAGACAAAAAGCCAGAAAAAGAAGTTTTATTTGGTAACATACGCGGAATTATTTGTGATTACGAAACCTCTGAACTTATCCCTAATGCCCGAGTGATTATAACAGGAACACCTTTTGAAACTTACAGCAATGAGAATGGAATGTATGAACTAACTGATATCCCTGACGGTGAATATGAATTAGTTTTTATTCACAAGGATTACATGAAGAAAAAAATGCGCCCTGTTACGGTACTTGGTAATACGGATTTAGCTATGCGGGTAACCTTAGATAGGATCCAAAGAAGCTTAGATGACACAGAGAGCGAAACCGAAGTTTTTACTATAAAAGATGAGTTAGAGCGATTTAACAACATGATAGGGCGCAAAAATGTCAATAAGAAATTGATCAAATTAGCTAAATACACCGCTCAAACTAAATCTGAAAACTACATGCCTGAGATATTTGCATTATCTGATGATTTGAAAGTAGTGTTAGATAGTATAGCTGCTTTTCTTAAAAAACACTCCGAAGCTAATATAGTTTTATGCACCTATACACAAAACCCTACTATCCATGCTGATGTTGCAAAGCGCAATACTTTACACCGTGCTACGTTAATGCAAACTTACATAATTCAAAAACACAAAATAGATAAACAACGCATAAGCGTGGAAGGATTAGGAAAATATAACCCTCATAAAGAAAGTAATAATCAAGCGGTTGTACATCCTGAGCACCATTTAATTATCAAGTTAAAATAAGAGAAAGAGAAATTTTTAATTTTTCGGCGAATTCCTGTGGCTACCAATTGCTTTTAGGTAGCCTAATTTTATGTTTGTTTTCGCTTTGACTGCACGCATTTTTGGAATTTTGAGTATTCTTTCATAATTTTGAAGTAATTAAATGAAATTCAGTATTTATTCTACATGGCTTATCCTTGTGTTGGTACTATATTGCAGTTGCCGCAAGCAGCCGCAAACGCCTAGTGCTCATTTCAAATTAGAGGTTGCTCCTCAAATATTCCCCGCAGCTTCTACTTTGGGGGATACACTCCAAGCTAAAATTGGCGCTATTTGTATTATAGACATCACAGTGCATAAAGGCAAATCACCTATAAAGCAGATTAGTGTAACTCGCATAAATTTATCTACGAGTACTTCGCAAATTTTGAAAGACACTTTGTATAACACTCAAAACCAAGTGGTTAAAATTAGTATTTCATCTAACTTGGGGAATATTAGCACATTTTGGCGATATGAAGTCATTGCAAAAGATGAATCCGAAAACTTTCTCAAAAAGATAATACATATTCGTGTGGGGCAAAATTGTCCTTCTCTAATTCTAAACTTTGTTGGATTTACCAGTGCAGATAGCAACCGAGTTAAAGTTCAAGCATCAGGTTTGCCATCTGGTACTATTTATCAATACTCTTACGATAATGGTATATCTTGGACATATTCCAACGAATTTACTTTTAAAACTTCAGGTATAAAAGCTATCTATGCCCGAGATAAGAACAATCCCGCTTGTGTGGCTAGTTTAGTGGTGAATGTAACAGGTAAAAAAATTTATACACACACTATTGAGCTAGGGGCGCAAATGAATACAGTTTACCCTCACTTTTACGATGTAGAAACAAAAACAACTCATTTTTACAGCACAGCTTTTGCTTATCAAAATGTGATAGATTGGGTTTATCACACTTATGCAAGTAGTACTTATCTATTCTCGCCTAAAAGTGCCGCCGATAGCAACTACTACAACATGAATACATGGACTACTCGTTTGCAAAGTAAGTTTTTTAATCCTGTGTGGGTCGGAGAATACAACAATGCTATCTCATCTGTGGAAATTAAAGCTGCTCAACGCGGACCGCAAAAGGATGTATCCCCTGCTTTGTATTATCAGATTTGTATACCTTTCATAGCAGTAAATGCAAGTAACATTGTCAAAGCTAATGGAATTGCTTACATCAAAGAGTTTGAACCTGGACCAAGTGGGCATGCTACTATTGAATTAAAGTATTATCTCCTTCCATGAAGCACATCCACATTATCAATGGGGCTAATCTGGATTGGTTGGGCAAAAGAGAACCTAATATCTACGGAACTACCTCTTTTGAAGCTTTTTTTGAACAAATTTTTCAAGAATATCAGGCTAAAAATGTCTATTTAACCTATTTTCAATCTAACTACGAAGGGGCAATTATTGAGAATATACACGCTCATGTAGAAACTAAACTTTTAGGATTGGTAATTAACGCGGGTGCTTTTAGCCATTACAGTTATGCGATTGCTGATGCACTGCGCATGCTAAGCTGTCCCATTATTGAAGTTCATATTTCTAACCTGTATAATAGAGAGAGTTTTAGATATACTTCTGTTATTGCACCTATTGCCAAAGGCGGCATTTTTGGCTTAGGTCTGCAAGGTTATAAGTTAGCTATAGAGTATTTATGTCAAGATTTGTAAATTTTGCATGAACTTTGCTATTTTTGTACAAACCTTATCTTAAACGTTATGGTAAAAAGAATCATTTTAGCGGTTATAGCTTTGCTATTTGCCGCACCCACCGTACAAGCTCAATTCAGAGGGGGAGTATTCTTTGACCTTGGTAGTTCCTGGTTCCGTTATGCTGGAACTGCAGGTAGAGAAAACAAAGGTACTACAGGCAGATTCTCCTTTGGGGGAGGTATCCGTGCAGAGTACGGACTAGGCGAAACTTTCTCTCTTACTGCAGGAGTAGGATATAAAACTTACGGCGCTAACGGTGAGAATTACAAGCTTCTTGATACTGTAGGACAGCCTACTACTAGCAATGCCGATAAATACCAATACAAGTTAGGCTACTTGATTATCCCTGTGGGTATTAAAGCTAATATAACTGAACTTACTGACGGCTTAACCTTAAACGCCAGCGTAGGAGTACAACCTATGATTTTAGCAGGCGGCAAATGCGACTACACAGGAGGAAATATCCAACTCACACCTACTACTACTTATACCCCAAATGCTTTTGGCTGGAAAGGACTTAAATCCTCTAAATGGGCACAACCTTTTGATTTTGGTGTAAATATGGGGTTAGGTACTGACTTTTATATTGAAGGTGTAGGTACAGTGCAAGGGCAGCTGCTAATGAATATCAATTTTATCAAAATAGAGCAAAAATCTATTAAAGAAATACCTAGCAAAATAACTGATGGTGCTAATGGGACTACAACTACTACTCCCTACGACTATAAAATGGGTGAAAACAATACGAAAAATTTCATAAATGGTAATGATGATAAACCTCAAAACAGTAATATGTTCTTTGGTTTGCAGATAGGCTTTTTATTGGGCAGCAAAGAGTAAAGAGCGTTCAATATAGGGTTAGCAATTTACAAGGTAACGTTTATACGTTACCTTGTTTTTTTGTATTTTTGTTTATGCTTTGGTCCAATAGGATAAAGGTATTGGTTGGAATGCTAGTAATTTTTGTATTCTGGAATAGCTGCATAGAACGCCCTGCCCGACCTGTGGCTTACATTGCGCCTAAACCCGTTCTAAAACCAATGAATGTAAAAGATGTATGGGTTTTTCAAGGAAACAACAAAATTTTAGGCGGATATGAACTAGACTCACAGCTCTACATTCCCGTTCAAAATTTAGAAGAGAAACAATTTACCTTTCAAGGAGGAGTATGGGAAGATGGGCTAAGCGCTTTACATCGTATTTATCCATTTTGGAAACCTTATACTACTACTCTTAAATTGGATAGAACTAATCCCAAAGATCCTGAACCTGTGGCTTTGAAGTTTGAATACATTTCTACAGCCAAAGAAGCCATTTATGCAGGAAGTGGCACGATTGATGGCGAAAATTTTGACCGCATTTCTTTAGCCTTTGACACCCTTACAGGAAGTACAGCAGTGTTAGTTAGGCAGAATTACGAAGTATTTGAAGGAAACTATTCAGGGCATATAGCCTTGAACAGCACAAATAACTACATTGAGATTATTTCTCACAAAAATGAGGAAGGCATGAGCATTCCTGTGCCGAGCGTTTGTTGGTTAGAAATTACGTACAAATCTGATGTCAATATTGATATAACTGTTTTGGCTAAAAGTACTAGTAGCCCTGATTATGTGATTAACTCAAAGGGTGGTTTAGTACCTCGCAGCCAATGGACTACGGCGTATATCAATATGGACTATTTGTTAGGCAATGGGATTATTACGGGTCAAACGTATAGGTACAAGTTGAACTTACGAGCTAAGTTCAATGAGAATTTAGGAAAGCCTGTGCAAAATATCTATTTGGATAACATAAGAATACTTTGGCTGTAAGAGTTTAATTTGTTAAGTATGTAAAGTATTTTGTTGAAAGCTTATATTTTTGTATTATGTTTTGGGCGTGCCCCTTGCTGACGCAAGGGTCGGGGCATTCCGCACTACGCTTCGCTTCGGTGCTCCGCTAACGCTACGCACTGCCTAACGGCATGCTCCATGCCCCTCACGCAGTTTAATCCTGAATTTTGATGGATTTACTTGGTTTATACATTGTTTTGCTTTACCTTGTTTTATATTTCAATACATACAAAGGTTAAGCCTTACGCTAATCTTATACCAAATTATATTTTCTTAAAAACAACTCATCTACTTTGGCAATCT
>JANWVW010000028.1 GCA_025056095.1 Bacteroidia bacterium | reverse complement strand
GCGTTAGCGTAGCCCGTAGCACGCCGACCTTGTGGGCATGAGCGCAGCGAATGCCCACAAGGGCACGCCCAAAAAATTAAAATTTCATCCTTACATCAAACAAAATAGACTTAACAGTTATGCAAAAATTCTTTTGATACGTACCTTTGCAAAGTATGTTTTTTCTAAATAGTAGTGCTTTGTGGGGCTTACTCGCCATAACAATACCGATTCTCATACACTTGGTCAATTTTCGTAAGCCGCGCAGAGTTTTATTTTCAAATGTGGCTTTTTTGCAAGAAGTTAAGCAAGTTCAGAGAAGAAGTACTCAAATTAAACAGTGGCTTATTTTGCTCATGCGAGTATTGGCAATCACCTGCTTAGTGCTAGCTTTTGCTAATCCAGTATGGAAAAAACAACCTAACACAACTATATCTGCCCAAGGTTTAGCCACAGACAACACTTCTACTGTCATTGTATTAGATAACTCTATGAGCATGCAAGCACAAGATGAAAACGGAACTTGGTTAAACTATGCTAAAAACTATATACTAACTATACTTAACCACGAAATAGCAGGCGATGAATACTGTTTGCTTACCTTAGATAACGCTAAATACACCCATGTCTTTGTTCGTAGCTCAAAAATTAGAGAAATTCTTCCGCAAATACAATACACAAGCTCTATTTACAGTCTGCAAGACATTATAGCCCGAGCAAATCTTTTGCTATCTCAATCCAAATTTGCACGCAAACGCATATACGTATTGAGCGACTTTCAAAAATCAACTTTCGGCGACTCTACTCAAAAAAATGGCACAGGTCAATATCCAACCTATTTCATTCCTATAGCCAAAACTACTCCTGCTAACCTAACTATTGAAAACATTGAAATTCTTACTCAAATTATTGAACTAAACAAACCTATTAGCATCAAAACCTTTGTTCGTAACTATGGCAACCCATCATTGACCGACCAAACTATAACCTTGCAAATAGATGGCAAAATAGTGGGCACTCAAACCTTTTCTATCGGACCTAATACTCAACAAGAAATGAACTTTAACTTTACTATAAAAGAAACAGGTTGGCACTACGGTACCCTACAACTCAACGACTATCCTATAACTTTTGATAATCAACGGTATTTTTCGTTTTATGTACCTGAAGGCAAAAAAATTTTAGTTCTCAAAGGTAGCAATGAAAACATAGAGTATCTCAAAGCTGCATTTGAAAGTGTCCAAAGTAAAAAAAGCTTCATTTTAGAGATTAGGGAAGAAAATGAAGCTTCAACAATTAGTTTAGAGCAATACGATGGTATTTTTTTAGTAGGTATTAAGCATTTTTCCACAGGTTTAATTCAAAATTTGAAGGAATACGTACTATCAGGTAAAGGAATTGTATTTTTTCCTTCAAAAGACGCTGACCAAAACGAATACAACGCTTTTGCCCAAGCTTTAGGTAATGGTTCTTTTGCTAAAATAGACAACCAACCGCAAAAATTCCAAGAATTTGATATACAACATCCACTTTTTACAAATGTCTTTGAAAAGGATAAACAAGGTAAAATTGAGTCTCCTGAAATAAAGCAGCATCTTTCTTTTTTACCTTCCGCACAAAGTATTCACAACTGCGTTATTAGTTTGCGCAATGGTAGATCTTTTTTAAGTGAAGTACAAGTAAATGAAAATAACCTCAAAGGTGGGAAGATTTATTATTTTGCTGTGGGACCTAATTTAGCTTGGGGCGATTTTGTTTTACATAATACTTTTGCTCCTTTGATATATCGCACAGCTTTATCTGTCGCAGGCAGCATTCAGTATGAAGGTTTTTATTTGATAGGTCAAGCTATTACTCTCACTGTTCCCACAGTAGATCGAAAAACTCCTTTACTGTTAAAAAATGGAAATATTGAGATTAGTCCTGCCCAAGAACCTGTAAATAATGGAATTCGAATCCAAATTCAAGACAACTTGAATGTTCCGGGGAATTATCGACTTATGCAAGGTAATGTCTTTTTACGATATGTCAGTTTCAACTACCCTGATAAAGAATCAGATTTGACGCACTTTACTGCGGATGAGTTAGAAAAAATGTTCAAACTCTATTCATGGAAAAATACTTTTTTACTCAAAGGTACAGTTAAGAATCTTGCTGAAACTCTCAAAGAAGTCCATCAAGGTAGATACTTATGGCAGTGGTTTGTGGTCTTAGCCGCATTATGCTTACTTGCGGAAGTATTACTTCTCAAATTTTACAAATCCAAGTTAGTGGCTTGAATTTATTCTTTTCTCAACACTGCTCCTAATGTATCTAAAAGCTCTTTTTCTAACCTTTCTATCCATTTTTCTACAAATGTGTCTTGTAAGGTCTTATTTTTATCTTGCAAAATCAAACTAATTGCATAGCTCTTTTTGTCTTTGGGAAT
Organism: Bacteroidia bacterium; assembly: GCA_025056095.1. Taxonomy (NCBI): domain Bacteria; kingdom Pseudomonadati; phylum Bacteroidota; class Bacteroidia; species Bacteroidia bacterium. Next base: position 18,398 of record JANWVW010000028.1, on the reverse strand, counting down.
GTTTTCGCCTTCATATACATCAAAAATTTCAATGGATTGAATGAGTTTTTTGTCAAAGTTAAGAATAACTTCCTTGACTTGATGATAGGTAACTTTTTTATCTAAAAGCAGCGCAATATCTCTTTTGACAGAAGGAAACTTAGACACTTCCTGATACTGTATTTTACGCTCATGCCATAATTGGTACAATGGTTCAAGCTCAATCTCAATGTAATAGACTTCTTGTTTAATATCAAAGTGCTGCAATGTTGAGTGAGCTACTTTTCCGAGAACTATGAAACGTTGATGGCAATACAACATTTCTAACGCCTGTGAAAGTCCTTTATACTGCGTTATTTGACCTTCAAACTCATAAGGATAGCCGATATAATATAAAATACTATTTGCAATGCTTTTGGTACTAAAAAAGTCATGTTTTATGCCTTTTTGATTCCAATTAGAACGAATAAACTGACCCGTGAGCCATATTCCTAACACAGGTTTTTCTATGTACTCCACTTTATTTTCTTTAACTTCTTTGAAATAAATTTTTCCAAACTCAAAAAATTGAAGGTTATTTTGCTTACGATTGAGATTGTATGCTATACTTTGCAAACCCCCAAATAAAAGAGTTTGACGTAAATGAGAAAGCTCTTCGCTTGAAGGTTCTAAAATAGCTATTGCAGTTTCTTTATCTACAAAATTTTTATCGGTAAAAGAAAGGTGCTTGACTTCTTGTAAACCTAATCCACACAAATAATGGGCTAAGTCTAATTGCATCTTTTTTGTGTCAGGTTTAGGTGAATGCACATAAGTAGTGCGGACTTGCTCAGGTAGTGGAATGTTATCTAATCCATAAATACGAGCTACTTCCTCTATAACGTCAATTTCCCGAGTAACATCTGCTTTGAATGTGGGGGCTAATAAGGTCAAGTTTTCATCAGATTTTGAAAGTATCTCAAAACCTAAGGTTTGCAAAATATTTTGAGTGCGTTCCACAGGTATAGCTGTGCCTATTACTTGCCGAGCTTTTTCAAAACGATAAACAATTTTATGAGCTTCAATCGGATTGGGATAGATATCCTGAATTTCGCTGCAAATTACATTTGGACAGGTTTCTTGAATAATTTGCACAGCTAATTGTAGTGCTGGAATAGTGTTGTTAATGTCTGTGCTTCGAGCAAAGCGATATGCCGCATCTGTTTGCAAATTAAGCGATTTGCTTGTTTTACGAATATATAAGGGATGAAAATATGCTGATTCTAATAAAACTTTGTTCGTAGTTTCTTTTATGCTACTTTTAGCACCGCCTAATATACCTGCAATACAAAGTGTCTGTTGCGCATCACAAATAGATAAAGTGTTTTTAGGTAAAATAACTTCTTGGTTATCCAACGTGATGAATTTTTCTGTTTCTGTGAGAACTTTTACGTTAATTTCTTGCTTCTCAATTTGCTCAATATCAAAAGCATGTAATGGCTGACCTATGGCGTACATTACATAGTTTGTAGCATCTACTATGTTATTTTTAGGTTTGATACCAATAGCCTTCAAACGGTGCTGAATCCATTCGGGACTGGGCTGCACAGTAACATTGTATAACTCTATTGTAGAATAACGCAAACAAGCTTGTAAATCATGCACACGAGCTAAAACACGAACAGGGGCACTACTTTCAATACGCTTGAAGGTAGGAACTTTCAAAGGAATCTGCAACGCTGCGGCTATATCTCTGGCTACACCTAAATGCCCTAAGGCATCATTTCTATTCGGCGTAATGCCTAAGCTAAAAACAGTATCTTTATATACAGATAATACTTGCGATACGGGCGTACCTACAACGCAAGAATCAGGTAAAATAATAATGCCTTCATGAGAATTGCCTATGCCAATTTCATCCTCTGCGCATATCATTCCATTAGATTCTTCCCCTCTAATTTTAGTTTTTTTTATCTTAACAGGTTCGCCTTGAATAGGATAAATAGTGCTTCCTACGGTAGCCACTACTACTTTTTGACCTATAGCAACGTTGTTTGCACCGCATACAATCTGCAACATTTGATTACCAATATCTACTTGGCATAATTTAAGTCTGTCTGCGTTAGGATGTTGCACACATTCTACTACTTGACCTACTACTAAGCCCTCTAAATTACCAGGTACTGAACTATACTCTTGTATTTCTTCTACTTCTAGTCCTACTTCGGTAAGCGTTTGTGCGATTGTTTCAACATCTATATCTGAAATAGAAAGGTAGTCTTTTAGCCACTGATAAGAGATTTTCATTGTGGCAAAAATAACAAAGAAAACACTTTACAAATACATCAACTTGTGTGCATTCATGCTAAAATTGTTTTTTATTTCATTCATAGCCAGCGATCTATGAACTTGTTGAGTATGTTTTAGGAGAATGATTAAATTCAAAGTGAAATATGAATGAATGATATTTTTTGGGCGTGCCCCTTGCTGACGCAAGGGTCGGGGCATTCCGCACTGCGCTTCGCTTCGGTGCTTCGCTAACGCTTCGCACTGCCCTTACGGGCATGCTCCATGCCCCTCACGCAAGTTGACTACTGCTAACCTTAAAAACTACTCAAACCTATTTCTTACTGCACAATATCTGTATTGATTCTCTGTTCATGCTGGTCTTTCTATTTAACTTCGGAATAAAACAAAGCACTTTTATCCAAATTAACCAATTTTTTGTTCTTAAATTATGGGAATTGTTTTATAGTTTTGTTTTGCAATGGTCAGAGACTTTTCTCACTTACTTTTCAATGTAGTTGAGTTATGTAAAGATGTGGGACTTTGGATTGCTCAAACTCGCCCGCATTTTTCAAAAGAAGATATAGAAATAAAAGAAAAAAACAGCTTAGTGAGCTATGTAGACAGAAATGCTGAAGAAAGACTTATTGAAGGATTACACAAAATATTGCCCGAAGCAGGTTTTTTAGCTGAAGAAGGTACAACATCAAAAAACAATCCTGAACTACAATGGATTATCGATCCGCTAGATGGCACAACGAACTTTATCCACGACCTGCCTATGTATGCCATAAGTGTGGGTTTAGAGTATGAAGGTAAAATGGTTTTAGGAGTAGTATATGATATTCCGCACGATGAAATGTATTATGCTGCAAAAGGTAAAGGAGCTTTTTGTAACCAAATGCGAATTCATGTTTCTCATACTAAATTGATTGAAGATGCGTTAATTGCTACGGGATTTCCTTACACTGCTTTTGGTTATATGAAGCAGTACCTCAATGTATTTGAGCCATTCATGCGCCAAAGTAGAGGTATTCGCAGATTAGGCAGTGCTGCATTAGATTTATGCTATTTAGCCAAAGGGCGATTTGATGGTTTTTTTGAGTACAACTTAAGCCCTTGGGATGTAGCAGGAGGCGTTGCTATTATCCAAGAAGCAGGCGGAATACTTTCTACCTTTGACAATCAAGATAACTACGTACATGGGCGTTCCATTGTAGGCGCATGCACACCTGAACTTCATCAAAAAATGTTAGAAATTTTGTCCCTTTGGTAAAAAATGGGCAATATTTATACCTATTTTTTGAATAAGAAATTTCCAAATACCTAAGGCAATGACCTTAGCACTTTGTTCATTTACGTCTTTATTGGGATTATATTCTACTATATCCATGCTTTTGAGCTGATGTAGATGCGCTAATAGCGTACAGCATTGATAAAATTGCTGAACCGAAAAACCTTGCGCAGGCGAAGCACTTGTAGCAGGAAAATCCACCCCTGTAATGCAATCTGTATCTATGCTAACATATAAATTTTGTTTGTCATCTAACTGCCGAAGTGCGTTGAAAAAACTCACAGATAAATCTTGATTCGCAATATCTTCGTACCAAACAATATTAACGCCCTGTTCATACAAATATTCTATGGCGTACACAGAGTTACAATGACCTTGTAAGCCAAACTCTACTAAATTTTGACCTTTCAAAATGCTGTTAGGATATTCTAGCATTTGCCGAAAGGGCGAACCGCTATGACCTAAATTGCCGTTTATCAATGGTCTAACATCACTATGTGCATCTATATTAACCACTGAAATAGGTTTTTGCACCTGTTGGTGTCCTAAAAAATGTCCGAAAGCAGTTTCATGTCCTCCTCCTAAAACTAATACAAAATAATCCTCCAACAGAAAATGGGCTACTGCTTTACCTAGATTATGTTGGCTTTCTTCTAATGTGCTGCCCAGTTTTACGTTACCTGCATCAATCAATGAGCCTTTTTTTATTCCCAGTCTTTGCCGTGCATCATTCGCGTTTAATCTATATAAATGCTTTCGGATTATATCAGGGGCTTTAGAAGTACCAATTATACCTTTGTTTCGTTCTACACCTCTTTCTTCGGGAAAACCAATAATAACTACTCTATTTTTATCCCATTCTATATCTACTTCGGGGTATGGCAGAACAAACTCACCTAGTTTAGGGTCATCTTTTTGCCCCCGAGAATAAAACAAAGATGGGTCAGTAGGTAACAAAATATCACTTATCATTGAGCAGCTCCTCTACTGTGGCTAGACCTAATTCTACTTGGGTAATAGCGCTAGCAATTGCTTGAAAATCTCTTTCTCTAATTTTTTTAGCACTAGTTCGTTTAGGTGGGATAAAATCGCAATGCTTAAGTACATCGTTAATCATACCTTGCAAGCCCATTGCTCTACCATCGTCAGGGGAATAGATACGGGTAATTCCATAAGCATGTAATTCCTCAATTTCGCTAGGTAGAATTACTCCACCACCTCCTCCAAAAATTTTTATATGCGAACAACCTTTTTCTTTAAGCAAATCATACATGTACTTAAAATACTCCATGTGTCCGCCTTGATAACTAGTTACAGCGATACCTTGCGCATCTTCTTGAATAGCGCACTCCACTACCTCTGCTGCGGAACGATTATGCCCCAAATGAATAATTTCCGCCCCTGAAGCTTGCATAATTCTTCGCATGATATTGATAGCGGCATCATGTCCATCAAAAAGCGCTGCAGCAGTTACAATTCGTATCTTGTTTTTGGGTCTATATACTTCTTTTTCCATCAATGCAAAAATACATCCTTTTTAGAATTATTTGACAGCATTTGAAAAACACTCAATATGTTTTTAGAGTTTAACTTTTTGAGCATATAAATACGGTACAATTCATATCTTTGTAGTATGATACAAGTTACTTTACCTGATGGCAGTATTCGCGAATACGAACAAGGTATTACTCCGATGCAAATAGCTCAATCTATTTCTGAAAGCTTAGCCCGAAATGTACTTTGTGCTAAGGTTGATGATGACGTAGTGGATGCAAATACCCCTTTACAACAAAACTGTACTTTACGACTTCTTACTTGGAATGATGAAGAGGGGAAGCAAACTTTTTGGCACTCTTCTGCCCATTTGATGGCAGAAGCTTTAGAAGCACTTTACCCAGGGGTTAAGTTCGGTGTAGGTCCTGCCCTTGAAAATGGAGGATTTTATTACGATGTAGACTTAGGAGGTAGAGAGTTTTCACAGGAGCATTTTAAGGCATTAGAAGATAAAATGTTAGAGTGTGCCAAAAAGAACAGTGAGTATAAACGTATTCCTATTTCAAAAGCGGATGCAATAGCTTACTTCCACCAAAAAGGTGACGAGTATAAGTTAGACTTATTAGAAAATTTAGAAGATGGTAAGATAACTTTTTATACACAGGGCAATTTTACAGATTTGTGCAGAGGTCCACATATTCCGCATACAGGTTATATCAAAGCGGTTAAAATTTTGTCTGTTTCAGGAGCATATTGGAAAGGAGATGAAAAAAATAAGCAACTTACCCGTATATATGGCATTACATTTCCTAAAAAATCCGAATTAGATGAATACTTAGCGCAATTAGAAGAAGCTAAAAAGCGTGATCATCGCAAAATTGGCAAAGAAATGGAACTTTTTACTTTTTCAGACTATGTAGGAGGAGGACTGCCCTTATGGTTGCCCCGAGGATTTAAGCTACGACAAAATTTGATAGACTTTATGACCAAACAGCTATATGAGGGCGGCTATCAACTAGTAGCAACCCCCCATATAGCTAAAACTGAACTGTATAAAATTTCAGGACATTTAGAAAAATACGGTGCAGACAGCTTTCAGCCCATACAATCCCCTGGGGATACATTTTTTCTTAAACCTATGAACTGCCCACATCATATTGAAATCTATAAAAGCAAGCCTCGTTCGTACAGAGACTTACCTTTGCGCATTGCCGAATTCGGAACTGTTTATCGGTACGAACAAAGCGGCGAACTCAACGGTCTGACACGTGTGCGCGGCTTTACCCAAGATGATGCTCATATTTTTTGTACAGAAGAGCAGGTTAAGGGGGAGTTTATTGCCGTAGTCAAGTTGGTACAAAAAGTTTTGAATAAATTAAACTTCACTGAATATACTGCACAAATTTCACTAAGGGACAAAAATAACAGAGATAAATACATCGGTACAGATGAGCAATGGAACAAAGCTGAACAAGCTATCATAGATGCAGTAGCCGAAGTAAACATGAAAACAGTTACTGAATACGGCGAGGCGGCTTTTTATGGACCTAAATTGGATTTTATGGTAAAAGATGCTATTGGTAGAAAGTGGCAATTAGGTACTATTCAAGTAGACTACCAATTACCTGAACGATTTGGATTAGAATATGTAGCCCCTGATGGAACTAAAAAAAGACCTGTGATGCTCCATAGAGCGCCCTTTGGTTCATTAGAAAGGTTCATCGGCGTTTTGATTGAACACTGTGCAGGTGATTTTCCACTTTGGTTAGCCCCTGAACAAGCTATTCTACTTCCTATTAGTGAAAAATTTGAAGCTTACACTCTGCAAGTAAAAAAAGTATTAGAGCAAGCAAACATAAGAGTAATTGTTGACTTACGTAATGAAAAAATTGGCAAAAAAATTCGTGATGCAGAATTGCAAAAAATTCCTTACATGCTGATTATAGGTGAAAAAGAAGCAAACGAGAACTTAATTTCCATTCGCAAACGAAAAGAAGGTGATTTGGGAATGTATTCAATACAGGAATTTATTCAAAGAGTGCAAGAAGAAATTAAAGATTAACATTTTAACTTTGCAAAGCCTATGAAGCGTATCTTTTCTATTATCTGTCTAATAGTCATTTATCTTTACTCACAAGCCCAAGAAGATTGGGCGATAGGTTTAAGATTAGGCGACCCTACGGGACTTACAGCCAAAAAATTTATGGGCAAAACGGCTATAGAGCTTAACATAGGTAGAACATACATGTTTTACACCCACCCGCATGAAAAGTACTTTTACGATTGGTACAAAGGTAAAAAATACGGTTACCATGAAGTGCAGTACTTAGCTTATCGCCGTTCTACGCCTATAACTATGCAACTGCACTTTTATCTACAAAATCCTATCAATACTTTTGCAGGTGAAGATACCGAAGGTCTAGCTTGGTACGCAGGAGGAGGATTGCAATTTCGTAGTCAAACTTATCGGTATGATTATCGGTACAAACCTACTCCTGGTTCTGGTTGGATATATGTAACAGGCGAACGAGTAACTGACATTGATTTAGGTATAGATGGAACTATCGGCTTAGAGTATAAATTTGAAGACTTGCCCCTTTCTATTATGGGAGATATCAACATTTTTTTGGAATTAGTGGATAATCCGAGTGTGTGGTTGCAAGGTTCTTTGGGAGTGAGGTATCATCTTTCAGGCAAATAAAAATTCAACAAAGAAGAAAGTGATTTGATGTTAGATTTTATCTTTTGAGTATTGCCCTTGCCCATACTTTGCTGCGCTGGTATGGGCAATTTTGGTATGCCGTGGGCTACGTGCGGAAAGCCTCAACCTTTGCGCAGTAAGGGGGGCATGCCCAAGAAATAAAAAATTTTTAATTCACGCAAAAAAGCCTGCGAATTTCGCAGTTTTTATCCTTCGCAGGCTTTTTCAAAAGGTACAAAAGTAAAGTTAAGCTTGTGTGTTTTGTACAGGTACTACGGACACGTAAGACTTACCTTTGTATCCTCGCTTAAATACTACAATTCCATCCACTAAGGCATACAACGTATGGTCTTTGCCCATACCTACATTATCTTTCGGATGGTACTTTGTACCTCTCTGGCGTACGATAATGTTACCTGCTTTGGCAAACTGACCTCCGAATATTTTTACGCCTAGTCGCTTGCTGTGCGATTCGCGTCCGTTTTTAGACCTACCTTCTCCTTTTTTATGTGCCATTTTATTTTAGCCTCCTTTCTTTAATACGAAATATCGTTAATAACAATTTTTGAAAATTGTTGTCTATGTCCTTTTTTACGTTTGTAGCCTTTACGTCTTTTTTTCTTAAACACAATAATTTTTTCCCCTTTAATAAGAGGCTCTAACACTGTGGCTTTTACTTTTGCGCCCTCTACAATAGGCATTCCGATTTTTAGGTTGCCGTTGTCCTCTATGAGCAATACCTTATTAAACTCTACTTGGGCGCCAGGTGCTACATCTTTGAGCTTATGCACAAAGAGTTCCTGGTCTTTGGTTACCTTAAATTGCTGCCCAGCAATGTCTACAATTGCGTACATAATAATCTAAAACAGTCCGCAAAATTACCCATATTTCTGATATTTGTCAAAATCTTTTTTCAATTTTGACAGCAACAAAAACAATAAGAATTTTTTACAATCGCAAGCGAATAAAAACAAAGTAAAACACAATGTTAATTTTTACTGTACCTTTGCAAATATGCACATTATTTTTGCTGGGGGAGGTACAGGAGGACACATATTCCCTGCCATAGCCGTAGCTAATCACATTAAGACTCTCAAACCTGAAATTACCATTTCTTTTGTAGGTGCTGTCGGTGGAATGGAAATAGAAAAAGTAACCCAAGCCGGATATAAGATTGATGCAATTAACATTTCGGGCATTCAGCGAAAAAAATGGTGGAAAAACCTTACTTTACCTTTCAAAATAGGGCTTAGTCTGATTCAATCTCATCGTATTCTTGAACGATACAAACCTGCCATAGTCGTAGGAACAGGGGGCTATGTCGCAGGACCTTTGCTATACATGGCTTCACGAAAGAATATCCCAATCGTATTACTCGAAGCTAATGCTTTTCCAGGAATAACCAATAAATGGCTTAAAAAACGTGCTGCTTTAATATGTGTAGGTTCAAAAGCGGCTATGGAGTATTTTCCAAAAGACAAATGTATTTACACGGGCAATCCTGTACGGACCGATATATTAGGTGCAACGAAAGAAGCGGGACTTTCTTATTTTAAGTTTTTACCTAACAAGAAAACGATTTTAGTAATTGGAGGAAGCTTAGGGGCAGGTTCTATAAACAAAGCTATTGCAAAGGGGCTTAGTGTGCTTGTTCAAAATGACTTGCAAATAATTTGGCAAACAGGTAAAGTTCACTACCCATATTACAACCAGTACGAAAAAAATTATCCCGGGCATGTTAGAGTGTTACCATTTATTGAGGATATGCGTTTAGCTTATGCTGCGGCAGATATTATCATTTCGCGCGCAGGTGCCATTTCGCTAGCTGAATTAGCGATTGTACAAAAAGCGGCTATTTTAGTACCCTCACCTAACGTTGCTGAAAATCACCAATACAAAAACGCAAAAGAGTTTTCGGATGAGAATGCAGCTATTCTTGTACCTGATGCTCAAGCCGAAGAGGATTTAGTCAATGAGATTATCAATTTAGCAAAGCACGAAGTAATAATGGAAACGCTTGCGAACAACATTGTAAAATTTGCTCGTCCTAATGCAACGCATCAAATTGCTACAAAGATTCTTGAACAAATTCCACATTAAGACAGCTTAGATAAAGTTTAGAATTTAATTTTTTTGGGCGTGTCCTTGTGGGCGTTTCGCTGCGCTCATGCCCACAAGGTCGGCGTGCTACGGGCTACGCTATCGCTTCGGTGCTTCGCTTCGCTACGCACCGTGCTGACGCACGCCCTTCGCATGCCTCACGCAATAGATCTTTGAAACAACCCTTTTTCTCTTTGTTATACAAAGTTTTAGCTTGTAAGTAATTGTGTTTCAACCCTAAACAAGATAAAGACATAACTGAATACGGTAAAAAATCTGCGTGAGGGGCATGGAGCATGCCCGCAAGGGCAGTGCGCAGCGTTAGCGGAGCACCGTAGCGAAGCGCAGTGCGGAATGCCCCGACCCTTGCGCAGCAAGGGGCACGCCCAAAAAAATAAACTTACTAATTATTTTGACTTCTCAAAAAAGTTTGATAAGTATTGCGAAATACTATATTTGTCAAACAAAATTTGAACAAATATGATACTAGACAATAAAAGCCAATTCAAAGAGCAAAATTACAATGCAGTGTCTCAATTTATCATAGATAATACTAAAGATGGAGAATTAGACATTGTAACAGGTTTTTTCTCAATTGAAGGACTGAATTTTTTATACCAGAAACTGCAATCAGTTCAAAAGTTTAGACTCATTTTGGCAAATTTGATGAAAGAAGACGCCAAAATCGATAAAATCATCAACCTGCTTAGTGGTGAGATAGATGTTCTATCAGCACTTTCGCTTAGCTCATCCGCCCAAAATGCAGTAGCGTTTTTAGAACAAAATAAAGTTGAAGTAAAACGTATTGATAAAAATTTTTGTCATGCCAAACTCTATCTCTATAAGGATGATGACAAAAGACATAGTTACTTCATTGTGGGCAGCTCTAACCTTACAGGAGCAGGCTTAGGTACAACCGAAAGCTCAAATATTGAGCTAAATATTGGTAAGCACGATTATGAAAGTGAATTTGACAATCTCAAACAGTGGTTTGAGCAAAAATGGAAAGAGGCTTCTGATAAAATCAAACTAAATGACGGCACGCAAATTAAAGTAAAAGAGTACATCATAGAAGTGATAAAAAACCTGTATAAGCAATACACACCCCTTGAACTGTACTACAAAACCCTGTATGAAATGTTCAAAAATGAGATCAATGAACTTTCAATTAACCCAGAGTTCAAGCGTGAAATTGCTCATTTAGAGGACACTATTATCTACAAAACCCTATTTCCTTATCAACAAAAAGGCGTAATTAGTTTAATTAAAATGCTTCAAAAGTATAACGGAGCCATTTTAGCCGATGCTGTGGGACTAGGTAAAACTTGGACTGCATTAGCCGTCATGAAGTATTTTCAACTCAAAGGCTACACGGTTTTGTTGTTATGTCCTAAAAAATTAGCTAACAACTGGCAACAGTACAAAATTGGAAATAAAAGCCGATTTGAAAAAGATGAACTCGAATACTTTGTACGCTTCCATACTGACTTACAAGAAGGGCGTTTTGACCGTTATGGGGATCACACACTCCGTTATTTCAAAACAAGACCTAAATTATTAGTTGTGATTGATGAAAGCCATAATTTGAGAAATGACAAATCTATAAGGTATAAGTTCTTAGTCAAAGAAATTTTGATGCCTGAAAATAAAACCCGAGAAGTAAAAGTTTTACAGCTTTCTGCTACTCCTATCAATAACAAGTTGATAGACATTCGCAATCAGTTCAAGCTAATGACCAAAGGATTAGATGATGGCTTCAAAAATACAGAATTGGACATAGGTAGCCTTGAAGCTATATTTAGAATTGCTCAACAAGAATTTAATCAGTGGGCTAAGCTAAAAAATAAGACCATTGCAGACTTTATTGCTAAACTTCCTAAAAAGTTTGAAAAACTTACAGATACCTTAATTGTAGCCCGAACTAGACAAATGATTCAAAACGAGTTTGGCGAAATGAACTTTCCTAAAAAGCAAGCCCCTATCAATGAATTTGTAACCCCAGAACACATCGGAACCTTGAACTCCTTCAATGATATTTTAGACGCTATCAAAATTAACCTAACCGCTTACAGACCTGCTGATTACATAAAAAATCTAAAACCTAAAAGCATTTTAGAAGATGAACAGCAGCGCCAAAAATTCTTAGTCAAAATGATGTATATTCTCTTAATCAAGCGATTAGAATCAAGCTGGTTTTCTTTCAAAATTACCGTAGAAAACATACTCAAACACCATATCAATGCACTCGATAAAGTCAATCGTTTTATTCAAACTAAGATAGATGCTTCAATAGAAGAAGAGTTTAGTGAGGAAGAAATTGAGCAGATTGAAGACACGGCTAGTGAAATAGATGGTCCCGATGAAGAGGAAGAGCACTTTATGCTTGGCAAGAAAAATCCTATTCACTTATCTGAAATTACTGACATATCACTATTCAAAACACATCTTGAAAAAGACATTGAAAAACTTCAATCTCTAAAAGCAAACTTAGATGCTTACTTAGCAGATTTTGAAGCAGGAAAAGTAAATGACCCTAAATTAGACAGACTAATATGGCACATTCAAAATAAACCAAAAGAAAGTCAAAATAAAAAAGTATTGATATTTACCGCCTATACCGATACAGCTAAGTTTCTCTATCAACAGCTCACAAAGCGTGGCATAAAAAACACAGCTTTTGTTTCAGGTTCTATCAGTCAAACGTATGATAACTACATAGGCAGTAAATTTGAACCTATTTTAGAGCGCTTTGCCCCCTATACTAAACTATACAAAGAAAAAGATTGGTCAGAATTGTATGAAAAAATTCAATTACCTGACGAGTACAAAACTACCACAGGTAAATGGGAAGTTAGCTATGAACAATGGTTAGAAATTATTGAAAAACATGATAAAGAGACTTACGAAAAAATACAAAATCCAATTGATGTCTTAGTTGCTACAGATTGTTTAAGTGAAGGACAAAACTTGCAGGATTGTGATATGGTTATCAATTATGATATACATTGGAATCCTGTACGTTTAATACAAAGAATAGGGCGCATTGACCGAATCGGTTCTCCTAATTCTACTATTTGGGGAATTAATTTCTGGCCCGGAAAAAACTACGAAGACTACCTTCAATTAAAGAAAAGAGTAGAAGATAGAATGGCTGCCATGACCACAGTAGGAACAGAAGTAGAAACAATAACCCCTGAACTCCAAAAAATAATAGAAGAGAACCCATTAGTAACCCGACAAACCCAAAAAATGCTGGAACAACTTCAAGCTACTTGGGAAGATGTAGAAACCAGTGAGGAAAGTTTAGGCTTAAATGACTTTTCATTAGAACAGTTCCGACAAGAATTATTTGACTACTTCAAGAAAAATGAAGAAATTTTCAAAAAAATGCCTAATGGTATTTTCACAGGTTTTAAGCTATTATCTAATACTAGATGGGCAAACTTAACCCAAGATAGCATTGTAGCTGTGTTAGGCTATCCCAAACGCCCCGAAGGCAAAACTGAACACACCTATCAAGAAATTTACCTTTTGCACCAAACGATTGAAGGTACGCCTAACGCCCCTACTTTTCTCAATGACCATGAAATACTACACCTGCTTAGACATCACAAAAGCCAACTGCGTTACGTACCTGCTGATATTGAAAAAGGCGATAAACAACTCTTAGAAAAATTAAAAAATGCTATTCTATGCTGCCTAAAAAATCAAGTAGCACCTACTGCTGCTGAACAGCTTGGCGAAATGTTCAAAGGTACCATCTCTATCAAAAATTTACCTAATCAAAAATTAGAAGAAAAATTCTCTCCCGAACAATTAGACTTAATCAACTGGTTTTACATATCTGCTAAATAGTATGAACTTGCTTCTATTTCATCGGTCTAATCTTTTTGATGCTTGCTTAGATTTATTCAAGCAACTTAATGTAGAAATACATCAGACCACAGCTCAACCTGTTCCCGTTGAAATGGTTTTTAAACATCGTTATTCAGATTTCTCTCCGATACTTGAACCCATTAAGGATTTATTTATCATAGGGATTATCAAAGACCAAATTTTTCAACAAACTAGCTTATTTGACACTACCATTATTGACCCCACACTTTTACTCCAACAAAATGAAAAATACGAAGGAATATTCGTTTTAGCCCTTGAACTCAACAAGTATCCCTCGCGCAAAGAGATTGCGAATTTAGCAAGGGCTTTTAATCAGATTGCGGAACAAGTTCCTGTGCTTCTTTTACTTCGTTACATGCATGAAGGGAACACCTTCCTTTCTATGGCTATTACAGAACGCTTACAGTATCTCCAATCCTGGCGGGCAGGTGAAAAAATAGGCAAAGTCGCCATTTTGAGAGATATAAATGTACAAAATCCCCATGCAGGGCATATACGTATTCTTCAAGACCTCGTAAAACCTAATAACATTTCTACTTTTGCCCAACTCCATACTCATTGGAATCAAGTACTGAGTACAGAAACCCTCAATAAAAAATTCTTTCAAGAACTTTCAGACTGGTATTTTGCAGCTTTGGAACATATTTCTTTTCCCACAGACCTATCGCAGGATACTCAAAACGCTAATGCCGTGCATCTCATTCGCTTAATCACCAGACTTATATTCGTTTGGTTTCTTAAAGAAAAGCAACTTGTACCTGAATTCCTGTTCAATCCCCAATTCCTTAATAGCATCCTAAAAGACTTTAACAAAAACAGACAATCCTCTATCTACTACAATGCCATTTTACAAAACTTATTCTTTGCCACACTCAACCAAAAAATGGATGAACGCAAATTTGCCAAACAAGCCCATTTGAACGTCAATAAGGAACACTACGGCGTAAAAAATTTGTACCGTTATGCAGACCTTTTCACTATTCCCGAAGATAAAGTCCTTCAATTATTTAAGGACATCCCTTTTCTCAATGGCGGTTTATTCGATTGCTTAGACAAAATGAACTCCGAAGGTAAAGTAATTTATGTAGATGGATTTAGTAGAAATCCCGCTAAAAGGGCAAAAGTACCTGATTTTCTCTTTTTTGAACCTGAATGGCAAGCCGACCTCTCTTCCTACTACGGGCAAAGCGCTGTACGAAAAGTAAAAGGCTTAATCCCCTTGTTACAAAGCTACAAATTCACTGTTATTGAAAACACGCCTATTGAAGAAGAAATTGCACTTGACCCCGAACTACTCGGAAAAGTATTTGAAAACCTATTAGCCAACTACAACCCCGAAACCCAAACCACTGCCCGAAAACAAACAGGTAGCTTTTACACCCCTCGCGAAATCGTAGATTATATGGTAGATGCCACCCTATTTCAATACCTCAAACAACAATTTGAACCCGATGCCCCTCAATTAGACCAACGATTGTACCAACTCCTCTCTTTCAAACCCATCCCCAATGACCTGTTTCAAGAATCAGAAATTATTCGCATCGTTCAAGCTATTGATAACTGCAAGATTATAGACCCAGCTTGTGGATCAGGTGCTTTTCTCATGGGCGTACTCCTAAAACTCGTCCATATCCTCCAAAAAATAGACCCCTCCAATAAATATTGGAAAGAACTCCAATCCCAAAAAGCCCTTAATGAGCTAAAACAAGTACTCTCCCTAAACAGCAAAGAACTACGCGACCAACGAATGGCAGAAATAAACGACATCTTCGAAAATAACACTAACGACTACGGTAGAAAACTCTATCTCATTCAAAACTGTATCTATGGCGTAGATATTCAACCCATTGCCGTACAAATTGCCAAGCTCCGTTTCTTTATCTCGCTAATTATTGACCAAAAAACAAAACCCGACCAAGAAAACTTAGGTATCCGAAGCCTACCCAACTTAGAAACTAAATTTATCGCTGCTGATTTCTTACTGCCTTTACACAAACCCACTCAAACCCAACTCCGAAATCCTATTATTGAACAAAAAGAAAATCAACTCAAACAAATACGCCTCAAATACTTTGGTGCTACTACCCGAAAACAAAAACTAGACCTCCAACAGCAAGACCAAGCTCTACGCCAAGAAATTAAGCAACTCCTCGAAAAAGACAACTGGAACACCGAAAGCGCCCAAAAAATCGCTCAATTCGACCCCTACGACCAAAATACCTCTAATGACTGGTTTGACCCCGAATGGATGTTTGGGCTAAACGCAGGTTTCGACATCGTGATAGGAAATCCACCTTATATTCAACTCCAAAAAGAACAAGGAAAACTAGCTCAACGATACCAAGCTAAAAAAGACAAAAAAACTAATGCCATCATCTTCGAATACAAAACCTTCGAACGAACAGGCGATATTTACACCCTATTCTACGAACGTGGAATCCAACTCCTCAAACCTAATGGGTTACTGTGTTATATCACTTCTAACAAGTGGATGCGCGCAGGATATGGACAAAAACTCCGCTCCTTCTTCACTCAATTTAACCCCATTTTACTCATTGACTTAGGTCCTGGTGTATTCGAAAGTGCTACCGTAGATACTAATATCCTACTTATCCAAAACCATAAACCCCAAAAATTTCATCTCTTAGCCCTAAACCTCCAAAAAACAGATGCTCAAACCATACACCAACAAGTGCAACAAAATGCCGTTGTCCTCAATACCTTGACCAAAGACGCATGGTTTATCGGTTCTTCCGTAGAGCAAAGGCTTAAACAAAAAATTGAAAACATAGGAAAACCCTTAAAAAACTGGGATATAAATATCTATTATGGAATTAAAACAGGCTTAAATGAAGCTTTTATCATTACTACGGCGCAGCGAGAAGCCATATTAGACCAATGCAAAACCCAAGAAGAACGCGAACGTACTCAAAGTATAATTAAGCCCATCTTACGCGGGCGAGACATCAAACGCTATTATTACGAATGGGCAGAATTGTGGATAATTTTCATACCCTGGCACTTTCCTCTACATGAAGACCCAAGTATAGAAGGAGCAAGCCAAAAAGCCGAAGTGGAGTTTCAAAAGAATTTTCCTGTTCTTTACAATCACTTTCTTAACTTCAAAGAAGCACTATACCAACGTAACAAAGCAGAAACAGGAATTAGATATGAGTGGTATGCTCTGCAAAGAGCAGCAGCAACTTACTACCCTGAATTTGAAAAAGAGAAAGTGGTATGGGCTGAAATTGTAAGAAGCCCCCAATTTTACTATGATACAGAAGGCTTTTTCGTTGAAGCTACAAGCTTTTTAATGACAGGGAATAACCTCAGATATTTATGTGGCATGCTTAATAGTTATGCTACCTCATTTTTCTTTAAGTCTTGGTATGCAGGAGGTGGTTTAGGTGAAAGTGGTTTTAGGTATAAAAAAGCTTTTTTGGAGCAGCTTCCTATTCCTTTGGTTACCGAGCAAAACAAAAATATTGTCAAAAAGTTAGAAACATTAGTAGAACAAGTCATATATCTTCGCAAGCAAAACAGCAAAGCCAATACTTTGGAGTACGAGCGGGAGATAGACAGTTTAGTGTATCAGTTATATGATTTGACGCAGGAAGAGATAGCTATTATTGAAGGTAAAAGATAAGATTTTATTTTTTTGGGCGTGCCCTTGCCCACACTTCGCTTGCGCTTGTGTGGGCAAGGTCGGCGTGCTACGGGCTACGCTTTCGCTTCGGTGCTACGCTTCGCTTCGCACTGGGCTAACGCCCACCCTCCGCATGCCTCACGCAGATAATTCTACTTCTTCTACATGCAATTTATCTTTTACACACACTACAACCAACAAGTGCAAATATGGCTTACTTTGCAGACCTTTATCTTGATAATAATACTTCAAAATTTGAGTTCTAGCTTCTGATTTTACTCTCTCTAACTCTTGTCCCTCCGCTTTCTTCAAATACTTTAACTCTATCACATACTCATGATGCAACTTGGTTACTTGCGGCTTCCTGACTAACAAAATATCCGCATAACCTCCACCTCCTAATTCCTCCTCACTCTTTACCTCAAACACATCCGATACAATCCAATACGACATCATCACAACTTTGATATATTTCTCATTAAACTTGCTAAAATCACGATTAGACAGCGTTTTTAATACATTTTCTAACAAATCAAAAAACTTCTTGTACTCTCCGTATTTTGCCATAGCAATCACCGCTTCATCTATTTCTTTACTTTGAGTTTTGAGCTCAGGTATTTCGTTGAGCGTTTCAGCGTAGTATTGCCAATACAGCTTAGCAATTACCTTGTTAGGTATGACAAACTCAATCCTACGAGTAATTTCATCTATTCCCCCAATAGTTAAGTTACCTAAATAAGCTAAAAAGTTGATAAAATCCGTTTGATTAAACCCCCGTTCAAAATTAAAAATAGTAACTAATTCAGCGTCAATATACCCATTTTGTAGAACTTTTTCTAACACCTCTTGATTCTTCGGCAAATTGACCACCTTGAACATCTGTTTGAGTTTGCCATAGTCAGGGGCTATGTTTGGGTCTAATAATCTTTGGGGTGCAGTGTGAGTATGTTGAAAAGTCTTTAAGTAATACAAGACCATATCAGAATTGTAAAGAGTTTGGCGAGAGGTTTCACAAAAGCGAT
>JANWVW010000027.1 GCA_025056095.1 Bacteroidia bacterium | reverse complement strand
TAACATCAAAAAATTTTAACACAAAAACCGCCCGTGGCCTTGGGGGTGGGGGGCTGGGCGCCGGCCGGTCGGGGCAGCACTGCGCTTTTGAAACTCCCCCGGGGGGGGGGGGGGGGGCCCCCCCCCGACCCTTGCGTCAGCAAGGGGCACGCCCAAAAATAAAACCTACTTCATAAAAATTATTCAATCATCGTATCACAGTAACCGTTCCTGCTCTTTCTAATAACTTACCCGTGCAACTTTTTACCTTGACAATATAAGCAAATACACTTACAGGCGAAATCTCCCCTTTTACACTGCCATCCCATTTGTGGTCTAAACTTTGACTACTAAATACCACATTTCCCCATCGGTCAAATATTTGCAAGTCAAATTCACAGATATACACACCTTTGATATCAAAAAGGTCATTCTGACCATCACCGTTGGGAGTAAATGCCGTAGGTACAAACAAAGTAGGTTCTTGTACAAGCGTAATTTCGTTACTTTCGCTCACTTGGTTTAATCCGCCTGTACCTTCATAAGCTACAATCTTATACACATAAAAAGCCCCATCGCTATCTATCAGTTTGTCATCTAAATAAGAAAGCTCTAAACTTGAACCAACAAAAATGGGCGCAGTGTACGTGCCATTAGGTACTCTGCGATAGACTTCATATTTTTCTACATTACCTTTCCATTCTCGGTAGTTTGTCCAATGTAGTTGATTTTGAAAAGGTTTGGGTACATAACCGCTAAGCAAAATAGTTTGAGCTTCATTGCTGCGCAAACTTTCATTACCACATTCATCCACTACCGTAATTTGATACACGTAACTATGCTTATCCACTTCTACAGCTTTATCTGTGTATGCGGTATCATTCGTTGTAGCTGTGGTGTGTAAAAGTGTCCAAGTACCTGTGTCTTTTACTTTCCTGTAGATGCGATAAAATACAGCACCTTTTTCTTTGGTTTTAGTCCATTGAATAAGTACCTCTTTATCTTGTACTACCGTAACTCGTGCTAAATACTTGCTCTCAGGCAAACGTAACTTGTAGGGAATAGCCGCACTCGTATCTGAGTAGGATACTTCGTTTAATCCGCCAAGTTCTAAGGCTTTTACTTGATAGTTATACTTTTTTTTGCAAACTACGTTAGTATCTATGTAAAAACGTTCATCAGGACCAAAAGTTTTGATAGGCACTCCGTTGCGAAAAAGTAGGTATTGGTCTACCTGCCAGCCCCCGTAAGGGGTCCAAGAAATTATATTTTTCTCTTCTCCTGCAACAGCAGTAATGTTAATGGTAGTATGAACAGTAGTATATTCAGCCGAAACATTGTCGCAGCTATCCAATACTTGTATTTTGTAATCATAGGTCAGGTCGCGAGTGTTTAAGCCAAAATCTGTATAGGTTTTAGTTGTGCTATTTGTAAATCCTATCAAAGTGTACGAAGGACTACTACTCTCTTTTCGATAGATGAGATATTTCTTAACATCTTTTGAAGGGCTTAATTCCCAATCTAATTGAACGCTGCCATTTGTGGCACTGGTAGTAAGTACTGTAACTCTGCGCAAAAAGTTAATTTGTGGAGGTATGGGATCTATTGCTCTTGCACCTGAAGTATCCGAGTAAGAAAATTCAGCATTTCCGCCTAATTCTGCGGCTCTTATACGGTAGTAATATGGCACACAGCTGACCGTATCTGTGGTTTGAGTAATATGTGCAGGCAAGGTATCTATTTCAAGGTAATTTATTCCATCTTTAGAACGTTCTATAATGTATTTATCTAACACGGGAAAACCAATGTAAGGTGTCCAACTTAACAGAATAGCTCCCAGTGAACCTGTTGCTGTTAAGTTCATTGTAGTATGGGCTGTGGTAGGTACACTTTCGGGATTGTTGCAACTATCTGTTACAGTAATGTAGTAGGTATAAGTGTTTTGCTTGGTATTTAGACCTGTATCTGTGAAGGTTAGCACACCAGATGCGGGATTGATATAATCGCCCACGTATACGGGTGTGCTGCTGTTTACTCCCCTGTAAATACGATAGGCTTTTCTACGGTAGTCAGGGCTAGCATCCATGCGCAGCGTTATTTCGCCATTGATTTCGTCCGTTTTGCTTACCGAAACTGAACGTAGATAAGCAGGTGCCACAGGGGTATTGTCATAAGGTTGGGCAGTTTCTTCATCAGAGTAGCTGTTTTCTAAGTTACCCCCATTTTCACGAGCTAAAATTTTGTATATGTACGTTTGTGAGCAAGATACTTGTACATCGCTATATGTCAGGGTGTTACCAGGTACAGAATCAATAGCTGTAAAGACACTGCTTGAAGCATTTTTGCGCAAAATAACATATCGTAATACTCCATTTTTCCAGCCTTGGTAGGCTGTCCAATCTAATTTTACTGTTTTAATAGCAGGGGTAGAGGTACTTAAATTGATACTTTCATGAATAGGGCTATCTTCGCTTACTTTGGCACAATTATCATAGGTGCGCACAAGGTAAGCATTAGTTTGCGTTTGTGTATTAACAGTAGTATGTGTATAGGTCATTAGTCCTGAAAGTGCAGTAGAAAAGGTAGCTATCAAGTTCCAGGGTCCTGTGTTATTAGGGCGATGATAGAGTTCATATTGTGTGATAGCTCCATTAAAGTTAGGCTGTATCCATTGAATTTGATTAGCACCTGCGATTGTACCTGTTGCTGTAACGGTAGCTATTCGTATCTCAGGGGTGGGCGGGCGGGTGCACACATCTATACTGTACGGCGAAGCCGTTACTTGGCAAGTATTGAGAATTTTTATTCGGTAGCAATATGAATTGCTGGCTGCATTTATGGCTGTATTGTCTATGTATGTAGTAGTCGTACTTGGCACAGTTGCCAAAGTAATATAGGGACCCCCATTCAAACTCCTTTCTATTACAAATTGCCAAGTAGCAGTATTTGATGCAGGATTATTCCATTTTATTTGAATTTGATTTACTCCTAAAACGGTCAAATTGCACAATAGGTTCGGACTTAACTGTGGAAACGAACAAACTTCGTTGCTAAATTCTCCTTCGGCAAGGCACTTATTTTTGGTTGTAATTTTATAGCAATATACATTATCTACTGTATTAACCGAAACATCCGTAAAACTGGTTGAGCTTGTAGTAGCGTAAGCGGTATAAGGACCTCCATTGACACTTCGATAAATTACATATTCTTGTACAAACGCAGGGTTGTTTGCCGCATTCGGTGTCCAATTTAATACGATATGGTTGCTTGCTGTACCTGCACATGCTAACGTAGGCGGAAGTAAAATCGGCATTGGGTCAACGTATATGTTAATTGTTTTAGAGGTTACTTTGGGTAAAGGACAACCGTTATCCGTAGCATTGATAACAAAAATGTATGGAGTAGGTTTTACATCATTACAACTGGGTTGCCAACACAAGTTACTGGAAATACTGCTGCTACCGCTTACAGTTGGAAAGGTAGCTGTGTAAGGGCTGCTTAAAATAACACTGCTACCAGTCATTGTGATAATATCGCTTGGATTAGCATCTGTCAAAGTAATGGTATGGCATGCCATTACACCCGCTGTAAAATGTAAGTCTCCAGCTACTACGCTTGGAGGTAAGTTGATTTGTGGAGCAGCATTTGGTGGACAATTCCCAACAATAATTTGAAAATCTCTTCTTATAATTCCTATCAATTGAGCTCCTCTATATTCTTTAACTTCTACTCCTACTACGTATATACCAGGATTTTTAGGGTGCATTTTTAGCTCACCATTGAGGGGATTAATACTAATAAAAGCACCCCCTGCCGTACCCAAAGCAGTAGTAGGACCATAGCCCGGTGCCCAGCTAACAGGCGTATAAGGTCCAGGATTAGGCGGAATGGGCATAGGGAATGCACTCGACCCCCCTGTAAAAGGACTAACTAATGAGAATTCTAATACATCTCCATCAGGGTCAATAGCATTAAAGTTCATATTTACAGTATCATTCATACAGATATAAGGGATAGGGTCAAGATAAAAGCGAGGTGAGCTATTGCATAAAGAAAGGTTCCTTATTTCTGTGTAGTAAGTAATTCCTGTGGTCAGTGGGCTATTAAGATTGACAATAGCGCCATTTCTGCAGCAGCGTTGCCAAGAAACATAATATCCCCCTGGGTCATCATCTAATTCCTGTTCAAAAATATAGACGCCTTTTTTGACACACTGCATTGAAGGTGTGCCACAGTGCGCGCCACTAACTAAAGAGGCATCTAACTCAAAAGATAAAGTACCATTCAAGGAAGTAAATAGAGTGTGGTTAGCCAATCTGTAAATAGCGATTGTTATATTATTATCAAACGGCACAGTACTGTTGCTACAATCTCTGAATACTTCTAATCTAAACCTGTATTTATTATCGCCTAAACACACATAAGTTAAGTCCCCCCCTACAATATGGGTAGCAAAAGTTAAAAAATAGGAATACAAAAATGCAAGCAAGATAATAAGGTAACAATGCATAGGAATGTAAATATAGCAAATTTAATTATAGATTTTTATTTAAGCTTGAAAGCTTGTTTATTCTTGCGCTACGCTCAAAAAGGTAATGGGACGAGAGAAAAAATACATTAAAGTTCATACCATGTAATGACAAAAAAAAAAAAAATCAGATTGGTAAAATTAACTTACAATCGCAGTTACTTCAATTTCTACCCATAAATCAGGATGTATTAAATTTTGTACTTCCACAATAGTAGTGGCAGGTTTAATATCCTTAAAAAATTCGCCATGTGCTCTACCAATATCCTGCCATTTAGTAATATCAGTTACGTAGATGCGCGTACGTACGACATCTTTTATACTTGCATTTACTTGTTTTAGAGCATTTTCTATTTTTTGCAGAATGAATTTTGTTTGTTCATAAAAACTACCTTTACCGATAATGTTACCTTCACTATCTACTGCAGCCGTGCCTGCTACTTCAATAATATTTCCTACTCTTACTAAACGGCTGTAGCCTACAATATCTTCCCAGTAGGCACCTGAACTAAGATTTATTCTTTGTGAGGAATTATTCATTTCTGTTGACATATTGCTCTATATTAAAACCAAATAATTTTTGACTTTCCTTCTTGAATTTTTCTGCATGAATAGGAACTACACCTATTTCTTCGCACACTAGACCACCTGCTAAATTAGAAAGCTCTGCAATTTCTTTGAGAGGTAAGTTCAAAGCTATACACAATGATGCCACACTAATAACGGTATCCCCTGCTCCAGATACATCTGCAATTTTACGCACATGCGCAGGAACGTAATAAAAATTCTGTTGATTTCCTATTGCAACTCCGTGTTCGCTTAGCGTAATCATGACATTTTGGCAAGATAAGGTTTTTGAAATAAGTTTTATAGCCTCGTGCAATGCGTTTTTATCTTGTGGATCTGGACTTATATGTAAGCCCTCTTTAAGCTCTTTTAGATTGGGTTTAAATAAAGTACACTTTTGATAAGCTAAAAAGTTTCTAAACTTAGGGTCAACGGTAACGGGAACTTCATACTTTTGAGCTAATTCTATAATTTTTTTGATAAGCTCTTCATCTAACGCACCTTTGTCATAGTCTTCAAATACAATCACATCGATATCGCTGATAATGCTTTGGATAAACTCAAATAGTTTATTTTGGAACTCTTGAGGTACTATGTCAGTTTGCTCTGCATCAATTCGTAACAGATGTTGATGGTGGGCAATTACTCTTGTTTTGACAGTTGTTTTTCTGTTTTTTACTGTGAATATACCTTCACTACTTAAATTTTCTTTATATAGTGCTTCGTAAAAAATTTTACCATAGTGGTTATCTCCCACAAAGCCGCATAGGATAGGTTTTGCCCCAAGATTTTTGAGGTTTAAGGCTACATTTGCAGCACCGCCTAAGCGAACTTCATTTTTTTCTACATTAACCACAGGTACAGGTGCTTCAGGTGAAATTCGCGTAGCATTACCCCATACGTACTCGTCTATCATTACATCTCCGATGACAAGTGCTTTAATTTTTTTGAAACCTTCAAACAATGTTTCTATATCCATACTGACTTTGCAAAAATAGAATAAAATAATCTAAATTCTACGTTGAGTTAGCTAGATTATCAGCTTTGAAAATAAAAGCTTGATATTCAAAATATTACGTATTTGTTTTGTTAAAAGTATTGGGTATTTCGAAAGCGTTATTATTTTTGAACCAAGTTATTAAGTAATATGGTCAAACTACCTGAAGGTGTTACGCTCCCTGAGGGCGTAGAAATAAAAGAGGGTTTAGAAGGTGTTTTCACTTCTGTTTCTCGTATTTGTAAAGTAGATGGGCAGAATGGCATTCTGATTTATAGTGGCTACAACATCAATGATTTAGCCAAGTATGCTGATTATGAAGAAACAATGTATTTACTTTTCCATGACAAGCTTCCTAATAGAAGAGAATACGATGAGTTTGTCAGTCGATTGCGTTCTATGCGTCAGGTGCCTCAGCCCGTTTTAGATTATCTTAAAACACTGAATAAAAAAATAAGCCCGATGCATGCGCTGCGCACAGCAGTTTCTATGTTAGCTGATTTTGATGACAAAGCCGACGATTTGAGTTATGAGAACTGTTATCGTATTGCATTGAGTTTGAATGCAAAAATAAGCACGTTAGTAGCAGCTATTGCTCGTATTCGTAAGGGATTAGAACCTATTCCTCCCACAGAACACCTTAATGAAGCGGCTAACTTTTTATATATGCTTCGCGGGGTTGAACCTGGTCCAGCCGAAACTGAAGCTATTGATATGTGTTTAATTCTCCATGCAGAACATGGCTTGAACGCTTCTACTTTTACTGCCAAAGTCTGTGCTTCTTCTGAATCTGACTTCTATTCTGCTACCACAGCGGCTATTGGTTCTTTGAAGGGACCTTTACACGGTGGGGCAAATACAGAAGTTATGGAAATGCTTTTAGAGATAGGTTCCGTAGAAAATGTAGAGCCTTATATTATGAAACGGCTACAAAACAAACAAAAAATATTTGGCTTCGGGCATCGCGTTTACAAAACCATTGATCCTCGCGCAGAGCATTTAAAAAATCTCTCCAAAGCACTTTCCGAAGAAGCTGGAAATATGAAATGGTACGAAATTTCCTTGAAAATACAAGAGGTAATGCGTCGAGAAATGGACATGAAGGGCAAGCCTATCTATCCTAACGTAGACTTTTTCTCTGCATCTGCATATTACACAATGGGCATAGAGTTAGAGATGTATACTCCTATTTTTGCTATGAGTAGAATGTCGGGTTGGTGTGCGCATCTTTTAGAGCAGCTTAATGACAACAAGTTAATTCGCCCACGTTTGTATTACATAGGCAAAATGAATCTGCCTTACATTCCTATTGACCAAAGAGAATAGAAACAAAAAAGCTTTAATAGTGAACCGTGCTTATTATGCGCGGTTTTTTTATTTAATTTTCTGTTTATTATCAAATTTTCTTACAGGATTCAGGCGCAAGGAACTGACATATTTTCAGGAGCAAAAATTTGGTAAACAAACAGATATTTGTTAGTATTGCACATGTATTTACCTACACTATGGGAAAATTTGTAATTTCTAAAAGAAAAAACGGGGAATTCCAATTCAACTTGCAAGCTGACAATGGTCAGACTATTCTAACTAGTGAAGGCTACACTACAAAAGCCAGTTGTATTAACGGGATTGAATCGGTTAAGAAAAACAGCACAGAAGATGATAGATACGAGCGCAAAACTTCTGCTAACGGCAAATTCTACTTTAATCTCAAAGCTACAAACGGACAAGTAATAGGTACGAGCGAAATGTATGAATCAGAAGAAAGTCGCGAAAACGGAATTGCGTCAGTTAAGAGAAATGCCCCAGATGCTGAAATAGTTGATCAAACTACATCAGAATAAGCTACAAGTAGAAATATCTGCCGAGATTATCCAAAAATAGCAGATATTTCAAATAGGGTAGAGTGCGGTTTTTAATGCGTGAGGCATGCGGAGGGTGGGCGTTAGCCCAGTGCGGAGCGAAGCGCAGCACCGAAGCGTGAGCGTAGCCCGTAGCACGCCGACCTTGTGGGCATGAGCGCCAGCGAAATGCCCACAAGGGCACGCCCAAAAAAATAAAAATAAAATTTAACTTTTTGTAAAATAAAACTACTACTTTCATCAAAAAGCTAATGACAAATTCAAACTTACATCCGCACCTGTCCCAAGAGTAGGTTTTACTATCGGCATGAGATTGTCTGAACCTATGCCAATTTTGAGAATATGCATAAGATTGAAAGACAAAAATCCACCTACGGCATAATTATTATATCCACCTACAGCACCTGATATACCAAAGTTAAACATGTTCCGTAAGTCATAGTTGTAGGCTAGGGAAAGATAAGGTCTTGTGGTAGCCCCAGGCATATTGTTCAAGCCCTGTACATACGTCAGAATTATAGAGTGCCCTTGATATTCCTCATCATCTTCAAGTTCTTCATCCATTTTTCCTCCCCATTTAATTTCAGTTTGTAAAAATATTTTCGTGCCTAAGCTCATAGAGTAGCTTTGCCCTGTTGTTTCAGTAGGCTTGAATATACTAGTGATTGAGTCAAGATTGTATCGGGGATCGCCGAAAAAGTTGCTGATTACTGCACCTTCATAAACATATTTACCTCGTTTTTCATACGTTTTTACATCTTTTGTATAAGTTACTGAACCAAAGTCTAGCAGACTAGCATTAACCTCAAAGTGCTTAGAAAAATTAGCACTGATACCTAGGTCTACACCGTAGCCTGTACCGTTGAAATTTCTACCGTTAAAGTTTCGGATACCAGAAGTTTGCAGCTTATAGTCAAATTCTGCTTCAATAGATCGGCCATCAGCAGCCGTGTATAGATATAAATCACTTTTAGGCATGTATATTGAACCTATACCTTGAATGTATTTTCCTCTTACGCCCAATCGCACTCCTTTTTGAATAGTTCCAGCAAGGTTAAACGCACTACCTACGGCATACTCCCGAGTGTAATGTGCATTAAAAGACAGAGGACCTAACGCAGTACGCTGCCCTGCAAATTGCTTGTTTCCTTTCCATGCAAGTTTCATTAAGTTTTTAGAGTAGTTCATTTCCATAGCAAACCTATCTATGGCAGTAAAAGAAAGGTTGAGTCCACCAAGCTGCAAAGCAAGCCCTGCAATTTGAAAATCTTGCCCTGCTCCAATTTGATTGCGCTCTCTCAAATTGTTAACAAAATTGTCAATCTCTTGCTCTGTAATAGATTCCCCTTCACGGAACTTTTTTATTATCCCATAATCTATGGCATTATTCCCTATCCAAAAGTAAAAATTAGAACTTACCTGAACATGCTTTCTGCCTAAATACAATTCAGAGGGTTCATAACGAGAAGAGTTCAGGTCGTTGTGATCGCAGTATGTAGCCGATAAATTATACTGCGCAAGGACTGCCGTAGCAGCTATTGTCAAAACAGAAACTAATATCTTTTTCATAGGCTATTGATTTTGTTGATTTTCTATTGTTATTTTGATATCTGCTACTAGTTGTAAGGTTAATTTGTCTATACTGCGGATATAGACCACAGGTGCTCCGCTTCCTGTGGATACTTTTGCGTAACTCTTGAAATACTTGGCTGAACTAATTTTGTCAAACTTCTGTACGCTGAAAGGGATATCTACCGAAGCGGTAGCCGTGCTGTTAGAATAACCCGAACCATCTATAGTAGGTGAACTTATCAGTTGACTGCTTGTAAGTAAAGAATCTATTACTTTGTAAGTGCTATCTAAAAAATATCCTTGGACTTTGACTTCAATAGGCATTTGGTTATCTGAAAAAAGAACAAATTTTCCAGATATTTGCCCTGTTTTTACAATTGAACCTGTGATAGAAAAATTAGAGGTATCTGCTAGTTCAAAACTGTTGTTACTAGCTAAACCAACTTGTTCCACTTTGAGATTCTTGATAGTAAAACGCAATGTCAATTTCTCTGAACCGTTAATGGTAACAGGGCTATTTTTCCCATCAGAAGAAAAATTGCTTATTTTGAGTTTGATATTTTCAGTAATTTTCTTACCAGACACATTATATTCAGGGGTCATGGTATAAGTTTGCCCAGGTTCAAGTGTAACAGGCAAGGTATGAGTAAAAAATACAGTTGTTCCTGCTTGAATACCAATTACAGCACCTGCTTTGATATTTATAGGAAGATTATTCTCAATTACCATTGTCATTGTACCCGAAGCAAAAGTAATAGAAGCTACGTCAGCGCTAATAGGTATGACATATTCAGGTAGCGAAGTAGATGGGATAGGAGGGATTAAGGGATAAGTACCGTTAGGAATACCTGCATCACTCATTTTAATTTCTTTGCTAAACTTAACTTCTTTGAGCTGAACAATTTCTTCTGGAGAAAGAGGTGCTTTTACTAAGGGGGCAAGAATTTCCGTAGTCCAACGCGGACTTTCTACTTTATTGGGTCTGAACCCACACCCGTGCATAATGAGCAGAAATAAAGTACAAAAACAAAGAAAAATTCGCTTCTTCATGTAACAAAAATACGAATAAATTGTTTATGTTCGCATAATTTATGGACATGCACACAATTAAATTAGCATTAGACTGGACGCCAAATATCAATCACATAGGTTTTTTAATAGCAAAAGAGCTAGGTTTTTATTACCAAAAAGGAATTGGAGTTGAAATAATCAGCCCCAGTGAGGATAATTATCAGCTTACACCAGGTAAAAAATTAGAACTTGGACTAGTAGATTTTGCTATTGCACCTTTTGAAACAGTAATAAGCTTTAACAATAAAGCGAATAGTGCTCCATTTATAGCAGTGTTTGCAATATTGCAAGAAGATTTGAGCTGCATTGCAACTCTTAATCGTCCAGACATTCACACTCCCAAAGATCTTGACAACAAGATTTATGCTTCCTATAAAGCACGTTATGAAGATGCTATTGTCAAGCAAATGATAATCAACGCAGGAGGAAAAGGTACAATACGCATTTTATATCCTGATAAACTAGGAATTTGGAATACACTTTTGGAGAACAAAGCCGATGCTACTTGGATATTTGATAATTGGGAAGGCGCAGAAGCCTTGACCAAAGGGATACAGCTTAAAAAATTCAGGCTAAAAGACTACGGTATTCCCTACGCTTACTCACCTGTACTTATTTCTCATGCAGATAAACTCAACCATAATCAAGAACTATATGCAAACTTTGTAAAAGCTACTCGAGAAGGCTTTTTATATGCCCAACAAAATAGACCACAGTCTATTTCTATTCTCAAAAATTATCTTAGCTATGAAGAAAACCAAAAAATTGACATAGAAAAAGCTTTTTCTATGACCGCACAGCACTTTGGTGATACTAATACTTGCGGTTTGATGAAGAAAGATAGAGTTTCAAATTTTTTAGAATGGCTAGTTGAACATAAACTAGAAAATCCAAAAATTCTTGAACAAAATTTATTTACAAATGAACTGCTCTGATGTTCTAAGCAGTTTTGAGTTTAAAACTGCAGCTTTTGCTGACTTAGTCCAAATAAAGCATAGTCATATTTGACAGGATCTTCAGGGCAGAGCTTTTTAAGAACGGCGGTAAGCTCAACAGCAGCTTTCCAAGTGGGTTTAGTTTTTTTATCCATCAAAAAGAGCTGTTTAGCAGCATGCTCTACATGAATGTCTAAGGGACAAACCAACTGCGCAGGCTGTATAGTTTGCCATATCCCAAAGTCAACAGGACTGTTACGGCGTACCATCCAACGTAGAAACATGTTAAGTCTTTTACAAGCACTGTTTTTAAGGGGAGTACTAATGTGTTTGCAGGTCCGCAAGGGTGCTTTTTCTAAAAAAATTTGATTAAAACGCACTAGCCCTTCATAGACGTTTTCACTTTGAGGGACTACGCTAAACAAAGGTTCTAAACTGTTATACCGCTGATATATTTTTTGGAGTTGCTGCACAAAATAAACTAAATCTATTTCGTTGAATGTTCTATGCTTAAATCCTTGTAAAGCTTTGTAGTCTTTTTCAGAGTGGTTCAGAATAAAATCATAAGGAGCATTATCCATGCGTTCAAACAGATCTTTACATTTTTTAAGAATAGTTTTACGTTGTCCCCAAGCTAGAACAGCAGCAAAAAAAGCAGCAATTTCTATATCCTGTTTTTGAGTATATTGATGTGGAATACAAATAGGATCGTGTTCAATAAAATGTACAGTATGATACTTTTCAAAAAGCTTTTCTAATAAAGCAGAGATTCGGGGAGTTACAGTTGTTGTTCTATCCATTGCTGTACTGTTTTGCGGGGAGGTTGAAATTGATAAATTATTTTGTATAACATGTTTGTAATAGAAAAAGCATCTTTTTTATCTTGTATCAGTTCGTAAATACTTTGCAGGGCATAATACCCTTCAGCTACCATTTTCATTTCCAATTGGGCAGATTTAATAGAATATCCTCTACCTATCATACTACCAAACATGCGATTTCTACTGTATTGGCTATATGCAGTAACTAAGGCATCCCCAAGATAAACGCTGTCTAGGATATTTCTCGCAGAATTTGGACATAAAAACTTTAACAATTGCTCAATTTCTTTGATTATGTAAGTAAAAAATGTGGCTTTGAAGTTATCGCCATAGCCCAAACCATTGACAATCCCCATTGCTATTGCCATAACATTTTTAATAGCTCCAAAGTACTCTATTCCTAACACATCTTGTGTTAAAGTTGTTCTTAAATAAGGCTGTTTTAACAAATTCTCTACTTTTTGAGCGGTTTGTAAATCCGTGCTAGCTATGTGCAAATATGAAAGCTGTTGCTGTGCCATTTCCTCTGCGTGAGTAGGTCCGCTAATGACGACTATTTGTGCAGCAGGAATAGAATAATCCTGAATCAGAGATTGAGAAACTGTTTGGTTTTGAGGATACAGCAAACCTTTTATTCCGCTAACATAAATGCATTTTTGAGGTAATTGAGAAGGTAAAACTTGCTTTAGAAAAGCAGAAGGAACAACTAAAAATGTAAACTCTGCGTTTTTTAAGGTAAGATCCCAATCTTGAGTAGGAACGACATTTTCAGGTATGTACAAGTCAGGAATGTACTTAGGGTTTTGTCTATATTCAAGGATATGTGCTATTTGGTGAGCATCCCGCATCCACCAGTATATGGTAAAGTCATGCTGCGCCAAAAGCTTAGCTAATACAGTAGCTAAGCTTCCCCCACCTACTATGGAAACCATAGTGCAAGTATAGCAGAATTACGCCGCTCCTTCAACTTCTAAAAAAGCGGGAACGATATCAGTGTTGAATGATAAATTTGTGATATTCTAAACTATTTGTAGTCAAGTTTTGTATGCACACAGTATACAATCCGCTACAAAGGTTATCAACAGGAATAGCAGTGGGATTCTGTAATTCTATTACCTTTTTGCCACTAAAATCAAAAATTTGAACAATGTAATTTTGGTTTGCAGGACGAATGTACAAAGTATTGTTAGTTACAGTTGGGTATACGTCAAAGAGTTTTTCGACCTGATGGCTTTCTACATAGGTAGGAAATGCACTTAATTTAAGTATAAATGCATCAAATTGAGTAGCAGACAGGTAAAAAGTAGAAGCATCCGGATCAAAATCGCAGGTATCTGAAAAATTTCCTGCAATGTAGAGATTTGCAGAGTTATCTTGACATATCGCAAACCCTTGGTCCCAAGAAGGACCGCCAACACTCTTAACCCATTCAAAATTTCCTGTACTATTGAGCTTGAGAATAAAGATATCCCATGAGTCCATGTCTGAAGTTATTTGATATATAGGTAATCCTGGGTCAAAATCTACTGTACCTTGGTAGCTTCCTAAAACAATAATATCATTAGTTTGCGTAACAACTATTTTTTCTCCATCATCATACCCGGTTGAACCAATACCAGCTGCCCAAGCAAAACTTCCTACATCATTTAGTTTCAAAATAAATGCATCTGAAAGCCCATTAGAAGTAAGATTGAAAGTACCTGCTCCTGGGTCAAAATCGCAGCTGCCTTGAAATGAACCTGTAACAATCACATTATTCAGGTTATCTATTTGTAAGTCTCTTCCAGATACTGTTGCACCTGATGCCCCAACTTGTTTAATCCATGTTAAAGCTGTCGTGTTATCTAGTTTACAAACAAACAAGTTAGCTTGGGCACCCATTGAGGTTAGTGTGTAAGTACCAGAACCTGTATCAAAATCCACAGTACCTCCGAAACCCCCTGTAACATAAAAATTACCTGCTGCATCTAATGCTAAGCCTCCAATATTACAGAAACTAGTAGTAGTAGTGCTAGCAAATCGTTTTGCCCATTGGAATGCACCTGTGCTTGCGGTAAATTTGACAATAAATAAATCTCTTCCAATGGGATTAAGACTGAACACAGAAGGGCTAGGGTCAAAATCTACTATTCCGTCAAAAATTCCTCCTATGTATAAATTGCCTGTGTTATCCAGTGCAATATTCAAGGAAAATTCATCTTCAGGTCCGCCACACTGATTGACCCATAAAAACCCACCCGAAGGATCTAGCTTTAGCGTAAAAATATCAAATCCGCCTACCGCAGTTAAGTCATAAGCACTCGGACCTGGATCAAAGTCTACGGTATTTTCAAAAACTCCTGTTACATAAATATTGCCTGTATTGTCCAATACAATACTATATCCTGTTTCTTGGCCAGGTCCGCCA
This sequence comes from Bacteroidia bacterium, assembly GCA_025056095.1. Lineage (NCBI taxonomy): Bacteria > Pseudomonadati > Bacteroidota > Bacteroidia > Bacteroidia bacterium. Next base: position 6,427 of record JANWVW010000027.1, on the reverse strand, counting down.
ATTTGCTTAGCCCATATTAGCGATCCTGCGGGAGAATACTTGGCTACAAAAATATCGGTCATACCTACTGGTATCAATGGAACTAGGGCAGGACCTGGATCCATATCTACGGTTCCTGTAAATATGCCTGTTACATAGATGTTACCCGATGCATCTACAAATGTTGCTAGTATATTTTCGCTTTGGCTTCCTGCGATAGGCTTAGCCCACGCAAACGTAGGAGCACTTTGAGAAAACAACTTTGTAGATAAAAGCAAAAAGAGAACAAAAACAAGTGAATAAACTATACGATTTATTTTCACGATCAATTTCACAATTTTTTCAGTTGGTTATTACAAAGGTAATAAAATAATTACCAACTCTCAAAGTTTAATAATCTCTTTTTATTGTAGTTGTTCAAAAGTTCTTGAAGTATAATCTCTGTATTTTGTTTAATTTTTTGGGCGTGCCCTTGCCCACACTTCGCTGCGCTGGTGTGGGCAAGGTCGGCGTGCTACGGGCTACGCTATCGCTTCGGTGCTCCGCTTCGCTTCGCACCGTGCTAACGCACGCCCTTCGCATGCCTCACGCAAGGGATCTCTGAAATAACCGTTTCTCTCTGTTTTATGCAAAGTTTTAGCTTGTAAGTACTTGTACTTCAAGCTTAAACAAGATAAAGACATAACTGCACAGGTTATCTGCGTGAGGGGCATGAAGCATGCCGTTAGGCAGTACGAAGCGCAGCGAAGTACCGAAGCGAAGCGCAGTGCGGAATGCCCCGACCCTTGCGTCAGCAAGGGGCACGCCCAAAAAATCAAATTTTAATACAAAAAATCACACCATTTGCTGCACTCAATGGCTTTTTGCCACAAGGCAAGAGCTTCTTCATACTGCAAATCAGGTACGTTAATTACAATTTTTTCAAATATCGGATTGCGTAAAAAAGTTGGATTGAATGTAGTTTGTACTCGTTCCATTTGATAAGGTATGCTGTAATACGTAAGCAGGTCTATCAAAGGCTGTGCTTCTATCTCATAATTAAATTCATCTATTGTTTTCCACTCTATATTCATAGTCGTAAAATACAACAATTTTGAGGCTCTAACAACATTTAACAAAAAAATCAAGTTTGTATTTGCAAATTCAAAAGAGATTTGTAGTTTTGCAAGCCGAAATTAGTATTCTCACTTATGGCAGAGTCAAACGTAGCACAAAGAGTAAAAAACATTATCGTAGAAAAACTTGGAGTAGATGCTAGCGAAGTAACTCCAGAAGCCAGTTTTACAAATGATTTAGGCGCAGATTCATTAGACATAGTAGAGTTAATCATGGAATTTGAGAAAGAATTTAATGTCAGCATTCCTGACGATGCTGCAGAGAAAATTAGTACAGTAGGTCAAGCAGTGAGTTACTTAGAACAACAAGTAGCATCTAAATAAGCTAAAGCACTACTTGTATTCATTTTACTCTAAATTTGAAGTGCCATGCAGTTGAAACGGGTCGTAGTTACGGGCATGGGGGCACTCACCCCTATTGGCTTAGACATACCCACTTACTGGGAAGGTCTTAAATCTGGTACAAGCGGCGCTAATCTAATTACAAAGTTTGACACAACTAAGTTCAAAACGAAGTTTGCTTGTGAGCTCAAAAACTTTGACCCGTTACAGTATTTAGACCGAAAGGAAGCCCAGAGAATGGATAGCTTTTGCCACTATGCCATAGCCGCAGCCGAGCAAGCTATGCAAGACTCTGGGCTAAACCTTGAAAAAATAAATTTAGATAGGGCAGGTGTAGTTGTAGGGTCAGGTATTGGCGGAATACACACTTTCTTTCAAGAGGTACAAGCCTTTGTGAAGGGGGATGGTACTCCGCGTTTTAATCCATTTTTTATTCCTAAAATGATAATAGACCTCGCACCAGGTCATATATCTATCCGATATGGGTTCAGAGGTCCTAACTATTCTGCGGTGTCCGCTTGCGCTACTTCTAGTCATAACATTATTGACGCGTTTAATCTTATTCGCTTAGGCAAAGCAGACGTGATTATTACAGGGGGTTCAGAAGCTGCCGTAACGCCCACAGGTATTGGGGGCTTTAATGCTATGAAAGCACTTTCAGAGCGCAATGATGACTATTTAAGAGCTAGCCGCCCTTATGATAAGGAGAGAGATGGCTTTGTTTTAGGTGAAGGTGCAGGAATTTTAATTTTAGAAGAACTAGAACATGCTCTAAACAGGGGTGCGAAAATTTATGCTGAAATAGCAGGATGTGGTATGTCCGCAGATGCTTATCACATTACTGCGCCTGACCCAGAAGGTAAAGGGGTACGATTAGTAATGCGGAATGCTCTAGAAGATGCGGGCATGAGTGTGGAAGATATTGATTACATCAATACGCATGGCACTTCTACCCCTCTTGGCGATGTCGCAGAAGCAAAGGCTATTGTAGAAGTATTTGGTGAACACGCTAAACGGCTAAGTATTAGCTCTACCAAATCTATGACAGGGCACCTTTTAGGCGCCGCAGGAGCTGTAGAACTTATTGCTTGTATTTTGGCTATACAACATAATCTGATTCCACCTACTATCAATCATGAACATAAAGACGAAGAATGCCCTGACTTAGACTATACCTTTAACGTAGCAAAGCCGAGAAATGTACGAGCTGCATTAAGTAACACCTTCGGCTTCGGCGGGCACAATACTTCTATCATCGTCAAAAGATACGAATAATGTGCTTTCGGCGATTATATTGGCGTTATTTTGCTAAAAAATGTGAGCTATCTAATTTTGTGTATAGACTAACAGGACACATACCTAAAAACATAGAACTTTTCAAACTTGCTTTCACTCATACCTCTGTAATTAGCGCAAACTCAAAAGAACAAGTAGCTTTGTACTCAAACGAACGATTGGAATTTTTGGGTGATGCTATATTTTCGTCTATTATTACCGAAGTCCTATATCGGAAATATCCACTCAAGACAGAAGGTTTTCTTACTGAACTAAGAGCAAAAATTATCAACAGAGATTTTTTAGACGCTTTGGCAGTCAAACTTCATTTTGATGCATTTATCAATTACCGTAGAGAAAAGGTACCCAAAGCTAAAAACTTATACGGAAACTGCTTTGAAGCTTTTATCGGTGCACTCTATCTTGATGCAGGATATGAAAATACTAAAAAATTTGTCGTGCATCGTTTGTTAGCTTACTGGATAGATATAGAGCAGCTTTCGCTGACAGATACCAACTTCAAAAGCAAACTTATTGAATATACCCAAGAGCACAAAATGAATTTACCTTCTTTTGAAGTTATAGAGGAAAAAAAAGAAGGCGGACAAAAGTTGTACGTAGTTCAAGTTAAGGTAGGAGATATCACGGCTATAGGAATAGATTCAGTGAAGAAAAAAGCCGAACAGCTAGCTGCCGAGCAAGCATTAACAAAAATTGAACAGAGTAACAGGAAAAATTTCTAAGCTCGTGCTTGCTTAATACCTTACATCAAAATTTTTGTAAATTTTACAAAGAATTACTTGCATGTTTATTATGTATTTCGTACCTTTGTCCAAACACAATAATCAAAGAAACAGTGTCATGAAAAAGTATATTTTTATTTGGCTATTCGTATTCTCAGGTCTTACTGCGGTAAAATCCCAGCAAGCAGAAGCACAGCCCCTGCCCCTGCCCCCTGCACAACTCAAAACGAAAAAAGAATTTACCGATATCAATGAGGCTCTTAAAACCCCTAAAGAAGTGTATCGCTTAAATTTAGCTCATAAACCTTTTAATCCTAAACGCTTGTATGAATTTCAAAACTTACAAGAACTAGATATTTCAGGAAATGAGATTGTAAAACTAACGTATATTTCCCAACTCAAAAACTTACAACACCTATACGCTGATGAATGCGCTATTTCAAGCTTAGTAGGAGTAGACGAACTGATTGGAATGGAAGTAATGAGCTTAGCTGCTAATAGCATCGAGGACCTAGAACCGCTTACTCACTTAATTTACTTAAAAAAATTGCACCTAAATTCTAACCAAATTAGTGATATTAGCGCACTGAGCAACATGTTGTACATGGAGGACTTAAACCTTAGCCACAATCTTATTTCTAGTATATTCGCACTAGCAAACATGTCCCGACTAAAAGTCTTAAATCTTGCTCATAACCAAATTACTGACATAAGTATTTTATCCAGATTAAAAGACCTCAAAGAACTGCATTTAGAAGGTAATCCTGATATAAAATCCTTTGCCCCTATTGAGGAGCTAACTCAATTAGAGCAATTATACTTACCTCAAAGCCCAAAAATTACCGTAGAGTGGATAAATAACTTAAAGAAAAAACTGCCTAAGTGCAGCATTCATATTGTAGAATCATAGAACTATTTCAAAAACGACGACCTTTTTATCTGTCAATAGATATATCTTTCTACTGACTTGGTTATAGTTCCTACTTTTTAGCCTTTCGCTTATATCTAGGGGCTCAGTAATTGCAAAGTCTATAATTTTGTGTTCAATACCAGAAATTTCCTGCATTTGTTTCTTTTCTATTTGGTCGTAATAGAATAGCTTGTTATCGGCAGACAAGCAGAAAATATATGGTTCAGAAACCGCGTATTTAGTTAAAGAAATACTTTCCACATAAATAGTGTGCAAATATACGCCAAACATGTCATACTTTTGGATGCACTTTTTAGCTTTATCCCATACGTATACAAAATTAGCGTTGCTAACAGTAATTTGTGAAGGTTCTACTAAGCTGCCTGCGCCCCAATCGTAGCCTCCAAAATAAGCTATGAATTCCCCTTTTGCAGACAATTTACTCACCCCAGGTACATTTTCATCTAATAGATACATATCCCCGCTAATATTTTGGGCTAAGTCCAAGGGATTTTGAATAGGATACTTAGCTTTATTAAAGTTTATCTCTTCAAGGTAGCGAAGTCTTTCGTTGAGAATTACGATTCTTTGGTTACCGTAATCTAAAAGTAAAATAGCTTGCCGATTTTTTGCTATAATTTTTTTCGGCTGTTGAAAACGGTCTTGGTTAAATCCGCGCCCACCAATAGTTTGCGTAGTACAAGGTTTAATTTCAGTGTTAATACGCGAAATTTGATGCGTACGAGTATGACAAAGGTAAATATTTCCTGAATTATCTACTTCTATGCTGTTAGCAGTATATGGAATGTCCCATTCGGCTATTTTTTTTAGAGTTTGAGATATAACTGTTTTGGTTGATATACACACCAGCAGTAAATAGAACAATCTTTTCATCAAGTTTTAAACTACAAAAAATACGCAATTTTTTCTTAAAGTAGAGATTAAACTGTCCTGTTTGAAGAGGAGTTGGCTGGTTGGTTGTAAATTGGCTACATTTTTTAATTTTGCATCGGCGTTTACAGCCGAGGGACTTGTCGTAAAAGAAACCATAAGGTTGTAAATTGGCTACATTTTTTAATTTTGCATCGGCGTTTACAGCTTTTTTCAGACCTTAATGCAATATCATACGTTGTAAATTGGCTACATTTTTTAATTTTGCATCGGCGTTTACAGCCGCGCAACCACGCACAACTTGAAGCTATGGTTGTAAATTGGCTACATTTTTTAATTTTGCATCGGCGTTTACAGCTGATGTGGATAACTCTAGACAAAACAGAAAGTTGTAAATTGGCTACATTTTTTAATTTTGCATCGGCGTTTACAGCACAAAGCTAGTTCAGGAGAAGTAAGGTTGGGTTGTAAATTGGCTACATTTTTTAATTTTGCATCGGCGTTTACAGCCAAATGTAAATAAGTTGTTCATCGGACTAGTTGTAAATTGGCTACATTTTTTAATTTTGCATCGGCGTTTACAGCGCCAACCAAAATAAAATTATCGAGGAGAATGTTGTAAATTGGCTACATTTTTTAATTTTGCATCGGCGTTTACAGCGGGAGGACGTGTACGCTGTCGTGATAGATGGTTGTAAATTGGCTACATTTTTTAATTTTGCATCGGCGTTTACAGCCAAAATAAAAAGACCAATAGTGCTTGCCAGTTGTAAATTGGCTACATTTTTTAATTTTGCATCGGCGTTTACAGCAGACCACAGCTGTAAGCGCTGATTTTCAATAAGATAAACGTCAAAAATAGCCATAAAAAAAGCCCAAAAACTAACACTCAAAATTGTAAGTTGTAAAAATAAAATTGAATTTTTTCAATCCGAACGAAATACGTATTTTTTAAAAGGCTAAATATTATTGTTCTAAACATTACAGTCAAGTGGGCTTACGGAGTATTTTTTATACACTTTATGCAAAGTTTTAGCTTGTAAGTGGTTGTACTTCAAGCTTAAACAAGGTAAAGACATAATTGCCCAGGTCATCTGCGTGAGGGGCATGGAGCATGCCGATAGGCAGTGCGAAGCGTTAGCGAAGCACCGAAGCGAAGCGTAGTGCGGAAT
>JANWVW010000026.1 GCA_025056095.1 Bacteroidia bacterium | reverse complement strand
TTTTTTGAGTAATTGGATGTTTTCAATTTTTTTTGAAAGTTTGTTTTGATTTGATTGCGTGAGGCATGCGGAGGGTGGGCGTTAGCCCAGTGCGTAGCGAAGCGTAGCACCGAAGCGTGAGCGTAGCCCGAAGCACGCCGACCTTGCCCACACAAGCATAAGCGAAGTGTGGGCAAGGGCACGCCCAAAAAAATTAAATAATTAAAAAACTTATTTACACAAACACAAAAACTGGCTTCTATCTGGACCTAACGAAACATATCGTATAGGTACAGTCAAGTATCGGCTAATAGTGTCTATAAAGTGCGTAAAAGCAGTAGGAAGCTCATCTACACTTCTACACTGACTTATATCTTGCTTCCATCCAGGTACGGTAATGTATTGAGGGATAATTTTTTCTTGCAAATTGTAAGGTAAATAGTCTATTTGCTTACCTTGATACAAATAACCTACACATATCAAAATTTCATCTAAATCGGATAATACATCAGCCTTCGTTTGAATGAGTTGAGTAACGCCACTTAACATAATGGCATAGTTGAGAGCAGGAATGTCCAACCAGCCTGTACGGCGTTTTCTCCCTGTAGTAGAACCGTATTCATTTCCTTTTACGCGAATGCGTTCACCTATTTCATTATCTAATTCTGTGGGAAAAGGTCCACTGCCTACCCGCGTGCAATAAGCTTTGAATACACCATACACTTCATTTACGGTGCTTGGGGGAATGCCTAAGCCTGTACATGCCCCCGCAGCAGTAGTATTAGAGCTAGTTACATAAGGATATGAACCAAAATCAATGTCTAACAATGAACCTTGCGCACCCTCTGCTAATATCTTTTTGTTGCTCTGTATAGCTTGATTGAGATACAGGGCTGTGTCTTGTATATCAAATTGCCGAATGAACTCAACAGCTTCAAAAAATTTTTTATGATGCGCTTCTATGCCTTCAATAGAATGTTCGTACTGCTCCAAAATTTTGTAATGATAAGCGGTAATTGCATAGTATCGGTCTTTGAAATCGGATAAAAGAATATCCCCTACGCGTAACCCATTGCGCCCAATTTTATCCTGATAAGTAGGACTAATTCCCCTTAGAGTAGAACCTATTTTTTTCGTTCCTTTGGCTTGTTCGTATGCACTGTCCAAAGCCTTATGAGTAGGTAGAATTAAATGAGCTTTATCACTGATAATCAACCGTTTTTGAACAGGAATACCATCACTGACCAATTTTTCAATTTCCTGCTGCAAGGTTATCAGGTCTATAACTAGCCCATTTCCGATAACACAAGTAATGTTTTCATGAAAAATGCCCGAAGGAATTGTGTGTAAAACATACTTTTGATTATTAAAGACTATGGTATGCCCTGCGTTAGGTCCGCCTTGGAAGCGGGCAATAATGTCATAGTTCGGTGCGATAACATCTACTACCTTACCTTTACCTTCATCGCCCCATTGCAGCCCCAAAACAATATCTACGGATTTTTTCATTCGTTGAGTTTTTTGATTACCTCTTTGGTTGAGTTTTGGATATTAAACACAGTATCTAACTTTGTTATTTTGAATAGCTTATGAACTCTTTCGTTCATTTGGGTTAGGGTAAGTGTTCCTTGTGCTTTTTTAATTTTATCATTGACGTTGATTAAAACGCTTAGCCCTGCACTGTTAATGTGTTCTAACTGGTGCATGTCAATTACAAAATCTGTGTAACCATCTGCGAGATAATCGTTAACGGCATCAACTACAATTACGCCTTCGGTTTCACCTAAAAAACTTCCTATAAAGCTGAGTAAAACTACTTTGCCTTCTATTTCTTCTTGTAGTTCCATAGTTGTTTTATGAAACGGCTTGCAAAATACAATTTTTTGAAAGATTGAAGGTAGAATTTTTGTTAACAAGAAGCAGAATTATTTGGCTAATGTGGTAGTTTCTTTTATTTTTCGGTTAATTTCTAGACGAAGGGAAAGGTTTGGGGTAAAACCTAAGTAAGTGTGATAGCTCATGGCAAAATCTAGTCCAAAACCTTTGTGTGTAAAGCCTAGTCCTGCGTATAGCATGTCAGGATTCGTAGAAGCCCCAAGCCGAGCAGCAATTGTTTTGAAAAAAATATATTCTATTCCGCCCCGCCAGCGCGGTTGGAAGTTAACGTCTTTATCTATCATAAGTACAATCAAACACTGCTTATTGGGCTGATAAGCTACGCCTAAGCTGTATACAGTAGGTATCCGTTCCTTGAACTGTCTGCCAATACTGCTACGAGTAAGATTGTATACATCTGCGCCTAAGGTAAGTTTTTCAGATAAGCTGACCTGTGTGCCTACCTGGAACGTGTAAGCATACGCGCTACCATAATTTTCACCGATAGCTGTATTATGAATTTGAAAGCTTGCCCCTGCGTGATATCTTTCATAAAAGGTTCTAGCATAACCTATGCTTGCAGAGGTTTCCCTGTATAAATCAAAACCAAAAGTAGATGCCGTACCTATCAAAGCAGCTTTTTGCACAGGAATAGCATAAGCTAAGTGGGCGTACTGTAATTCTTGCAATAAAAACCTGCGTTCAAAACCTGCTGCGAAAGTATACCTATCTATCCCTGCAATTGCCGCAGGATTGTTGTAGCCTGCCCATATTTCTTTGCGAATAGCTGTGTTTGCTCCTGCTAAGCCAATTATTCTTGCTCCTGCTATACCTTTGTCATTGCTTGCTTGTACGAATATAGAAACACATACAAATAGCCAAATAAATAAAAATCGGTTTTGCATGTGTGGAGAATTAAAATTTTTTTGCTCTTTCTAATCTGCGCTCTACTACGTCCCAATTGATAATGTTAAAGAAGTTAGTTACATAGTCTTTACGTTTGTTACGATATTTGAGGTAGTATGCATGTTCCCATACATCAATACAAAGAAGAGGGATAGCTTGCATTTGAGATAAGTTTTGGTGTTTTTCTGCTTGCAATATAGCTAATTTTTTGCCAAAAGGCTGGTAGACCAAAATTCCCCAACCATTGGATTCTACGGCATTAGCTGCGGCAATAAAGTGAGCTTTGAATTTATCAAATGTACCGAAGTCCTTTTCTATGGCTTTGAGTAAATTACCTGAAGGCGTAGGTTTTGCGGTTTTTGTGGGGGCTAAACCAAACCAAAATAAGGTATGTAAAAAATGTCCTGCACCGTGAAAAGCAGCTTCTCTGCTCCAATGCTTTACTAAAGCAAAATCGTTACTCTCTCGGGCTTTTTTGAGCTCTTCTTCTGCTTTATTCAAACCATCTACATAAGCTTGATGGTGTTTAGTGTGATGAATTTCCATTGTTTCTGCGTCAATATTAGGTTCCATGTCTGTGTAAGCATAAGGGAGTTTTGGAAGAGTGAATTTACCTGAATCATCAATTACGGTGGGTTCATCTTCGGAAAGAATTTTGGCTTCTGCACTTTCTACGAAGGAGGTTAGTAGGGTTGTACCTACCACGGTGGCAATAGTACCTTTTTTTAGAAAGTCCCTGCGATTAGTCATAGCTGTACAAAGATAAATAAAAAACTATTTAAAGTACCAAGTCAAACTATGGGATAAGTTTTAGGCTAAAAAATTTTAATGTAGTAGAATTTCATGTTGAAGCTGCTCTAAGTCATAGTTTATAGTGTTGATTTCTTGAATGATAATTTTGAGCATTTCTACTCTAATCTCTAAATCCTCCGAGGTGTAGCCGCCTTTGTCTGATTTAAACAGGTTGATTTTTTGAGCATATTTTTTGCTACTTGGATTTTCAGGATAACCATATTTTTGCCATTCTTTCTGAATGAGTTCTAACTCTGTAATCAAGCTTTTATTCTCATCGTAATACGGTTTACTGAGAAAGTTCCAGACTACTGGTAGGTAAATTTTACTCTTTTCAGGTTTATTAAAAATGTCTTGTATGTGGTTTCTTGGGTGTTCTAAAAGTGTCTTTTTATTCATTATGAGAGTTCTTATGCTGTAATATGTGGCCAGTGCGACCATGACAGCTGTAAAAGTATTTTCACGAGCAGCTACAAAAGTATTTCCTTGTGAAATAATTCCCATTAAGTCCGTAAGACTACCTAAAAAAATGGAATACACCGTTAGTTGATTATTTTTCTTACTTACCCATTCTTGCAATGCTTTTTGGGCTTCCAGAGTACGATTTACTTCACAGTTCAATTCTGATAATACGCTAGAAATTTGTAATTGAGCTAAAGATATTCGTTGTTGAATTTTAGCATATATTTGATATAATTCCTCTTTTTGATTATTCTTTTCTGCGGTAGCAAACTCATACAAAAGTTCATACACATCTACGTCTTTTGCAATGTCTATCACATTTTGCGAAAAACGTTGTTTGATTACTGCTGAATATCCTGTGGTATCTGTGAAGGTTTTAGCAGATTTTTGAATTGAGTCTTGTTTAAAAGCAACGTTTGAAAAATAACAGTCTTGCACGGTAGCTTGTGTAACTAACAATCTTGGTGTGCAGGCTACGAAACACTGTAGAATTCCTAATACTATCAAAAAGAGATGTATTTTTTTCATAGTTGAACTTGAAAAAAGTTTTCAAAAGTAGTGTTTTTTCAAAGATTGTTTATGAATTTTAGGCACAAAAATTATAAACAACTTGACACAAGTAGACTTTTGCTGTAACTTTGCAGTCCCTTTTTGGATACCTTTTCAGAAGATAAAAAATAATGTAGACCAAAGATGTTACAGCCAAAAAGAACGAAATATCGGAAGCAGCATAAGATGCCCATCAAAGGAAATGCGACGAGAGGTACAAAAATTTCCTTTGGTAGCTTTGGGCTAAAGGCGTTAGAACCTGCGCGTATTACAGCACGTCAAATAGAAGCGGCACGTATTGCAATGACGCGTTACATGAAACGCGATGGAAAAGTATGGATATTGATATTTCCTGACAAGCCCATAACCGCTAAGCCCGCAGAAGTACGCATGGGTAAAGGTAAAGGTTCGTTAGACCATTGGGTTGCAGTAGTCAAACCAGGGCGAATCATGTTTGAGATAGATGGCGTTCCTACGGAAGTAGCTAAAGAAGCTTTTAGATTAGCTGCGGCAAAACTACCTATTAAAACCAAGTTTGTGGTAAGACCTGATTATGTAGAAGGAGGACAACAGCTATGAAAGTATCCGAAATGAGAGAAATGAAAATAGAAGAATTGCGCAGCAAAGTTGAAGAGCATAAACGTCTTCTTAATAAGATGAAAATTGACCACGCTCTTATGGGGATAGAAAAAACATCAGACTTTAAAAAGATACGCAAAGAAATCGCACAGATGCTCACTATTATCACTGAAAAAGAAAAAAGTCAATCGGCATAAAGATATAAATTATGGAAAATCAAGATAAACCTAAAATACAAAGAAACTCTAGAAAAGAACGTATCGGCAAAGTAGTAAGTATTGCGGGGAACAAGAGTATTGTTGTACTTACGGAACGGAGAGTAAGGCACCCTAAGTACGAAAAGACCGTAACGCGCTCCAAAAAGTTCATGGCACACGATGAAAACAATATTGCTGGAATTGGCGATACTGTCAAAATTATGGAAACACGCCCCCTTTCTCGCAGAAAAAGGTGGCGTTTGGTAGAAATCATAGAAAAAGCTAAGTAAGTAATAAAAAGCAAACTCTGATTAGAAAGGAGCATATATGATACAGCAAGAGTCTAGATTAGTTGTAGCAGACAACACAGGGGCAAAAGAAGTACTTTGTATTCGAGTATTAGGCGGTTCAAAAAGGCGCTATGCTTCTGTGGGAGATATCATAGTAGCTACGGTAAAAGACGCGCTACCCAATGGCACAGTGAAAATGCACGATATAGTTAAAGCAGTAGTAGTTCGGACTAAGCATCCTATTCGCCGTAAAGATGGCTCATATATTCGCTTTGATGATAACGCCGTAGTGATTATCAACAATCAAAAAGAGCCTCGCGGTACGCGAATTTTTGGTCCCGTAGCTCGTGAATTGAGAGAAAAAGAATTTTCACGGATTATTTCATTAGCGCCAGAAGTTTTATAGAAAGGAGAACGTCATGTCAAGAAGAAAATATAACAAACAAAATAAACTACATATTCGCAAAGGCGATACAGTCAAAGTATTAAGTGGTAGCTATGCTATCAAGGGTAAAATAGGCACTGTACTAGAAGTAGATCCTAAGCGCCAAAGGGCAATTGTAGATGGTCTGAATGTTAGATACAAGCATGTAAAACAAAGCCAAAAGTATCCGAATGGCGGAATTATAGAATTTAACGACTATATTCACATTTCTAAACTACAATTGATTGACCCTAAGACAGGAAAACCTACTCGTATAGGGCGCAAGCTGATTACCGATAAAAATGGAGTAGAAAGATACGTACGTTATGCAAAGAAAAGTGGGGAAATTATACCTGATAGAAAATAAAATAAGAAGGAAGGAGAATTAGCTTATGTATCAACCCAGACTAAAAAAAGAATACAGAGAGAGAGTAGTTCCTGCTTTGATGAAGCATTTTGGATATAAAAATCCAATGCAGGTTCCAAGATTGGAAAAAATTGTGCTAAATAGAGGGATAGGTGAAGCTACTTCGGATAAAAAGTTAATAGACGCTGCACTTGAGGAGTTTGCTAAAATTACAGGGCAAAAAGCAGTACCTACTCGCTCTAAAAAAGATATTTCTAATTTTAAGCTACGCAAAAACATTCCTATTGGATGCAAAGTTACACTTCGTGGAGATAGAATGTACGAATTTTTAGATCGTTTGATTACGATAGCTTTACCTCGTGTGAGAGATTTCAAAGGAATAGATGAAAAAGGTTTTGATGGCCGAGGAAACTATACGTTAGGAATTAAAGAGCAGATTATTTTTCCTGAAATTAACGTGGATAAAATTAGCAAAATTGCAGGTATGGACATTACTTTTGTAACCTCTGCTAAAAAAGATGAGGAAGCTTTTCAATTACTAAAAGAATTAGGTTTACCTTTCAAAAGCATGGCAAAGGAGTAGACTATGGCAAAAGAGAGCATAAAAGCGCGTGAGCGTAAAAGAGAAAGAATGGTAGCTAAGTATGCTGCACGCAGAGCTGCTTTAAAAGAGCGTGTCAGAAAAGGGGATGTAGAAGCTGCGATTGCATTAGCTAAACTTCCCCGAAATGCATCTCCTGTTCGTTTGAGAAACCGGTGTAAGCTCACGGGGCGCCCTCGCGGGTATCTTCGCAGATTTGGCTTATGCAGAAATATGTTTCGTGAGCTAGCTTTGAATGGTAAAATCCCTGGAGTAACAAAAGCAAGTTGGTAGAAAATCAAATCATATATGAGCACAGATAAAATTGCAGACTTATTAACTCGTATTCGGAATGCCGTCATGGCAGGTCATCGCTTTGTGGAAGTTCCTTCCTCAAAGCTAAAAGTAGCAATTGTTAAGGTACTAAAAGAAAATGGTTATATTCTCAACTATAAGGTAGTAGAAAATAAACCACAAAATATTTTGAAAATAGCACTTCGTTATCATCCCCAAACGAAAGTTCCTGCTATTCATGCAATAGTACGTGTAAGTAAGCCTGGACTAAGAAAGTACTCTTCGGTCAAGGACTTACCTCGTATTCTCAATGGTATGGGTATAGCCATACTTTCTACGCCCAAAGGAATCATCACTGACAAACAAGCTCGCGAACTTAATGTAGGGGGTGAAGTATTGTGTTATGTTTATTAAAAAATTGAAAAACTATGTCACGTATAGGTAAAAGACCTATTTCTATTCCACAAGGGGTAGAAGTAATAGTTAGCCCTTCAAATGAAGTTACCGTAAAAGGCAGCAAAGGGACTTTATCCGCGAAAATTGATGCGGATATGAAAGTAATAGTGGAAAATAGGGAGGTGAGAGTAGAACGCCCAACAGATCAAAAACGTCATAAAGCACTACATGGTTTAAGTAGGGTGTTGATTGCCAATATGATTGAAGGGGTATCTAAGGGGTTTGAAAAGCAAATGGAGCTCGTTGGCGTAGGCTACAAGGCAGAAGCAAAAGATGGAGTATTAGAGCTAAGTTTAGGCTACTCTCACTCAATATTTTTTGCTCTACCGCCTGAGGTAAGCGTACAAACTGTTTCAGAAAAAGGTAAGAATCCAATTATTATACTCAGGAGTATTGATAAACAGTTGCTAGGTCATGTAGCAGCTAAAATACGCTCGTTCCGCAAACCTGAGCCTTACAAAGGAAAAGGTATCAAGTTTGTCGGAGAAGTATTGCGTAGAAAAGCAGGTAAATCTGCAGGCAAAGGAGGAAAATAATAAAGCAATCTATTTTATCGGAATTAACTTAAAAAAGTATGGCTACAAGTAGAGAGAAACGCAGGGAAAGAATAAAAAAAAGCATCAAAAAGCGCAGAATCGTGAGTGCAGAGCGCCCACGGCTGTCTGTATTTCGGAGTAATGCGGAAATTTATGCACAAATTATTGATGATACAAAAGGTAGAACTTTAGTGGCTGCTTGCTCTTTAGAGAAGGATATAAGAGAGCAAAAAATCACCAAAACGGAAAAAAGTAAGTTAGTTGGCAAACGCATTGCCGAACGTGCAAAGGAAAAAGGTATTACAAAGGTTTGGTTTGATAGAGGAGGCTTCTTATACCATGGTAGAGTTAAAGCCTTAGCCGAAGCAGCGCGTGAAGGTGGATTAGAATTTTAGCTTCAACAGAAAAAATAGTAATTTTGCAATTTCAACTATGACAACAGAAAAAGCATACGAAAAAATAGGTAAATACATATCGGAGGTTAAAAAACCCAAGGCTAGCGAAATAGAGCTGAAAGAACGTTTAGTGCATGTAGGTCGTGTAGCAAAAGTAGTTAAAGGCGGGCGTAGATTTAGTTTTAGTGCTATTGTAGTGGTAGGTGATGGGAATGGTACTGTGGGACATGGTTTAGGTAAAGCTTCGGAAGTTACTAATGCTATTACCAAAGGTACAGAAGATGCAAAGAAAAATTTAATAAGGGTCAACATTGTTGGAAACACAATTCCACACGAAGTAATCGCCAAACACAGTGCTACACGTGTTTTACTTCGCCCTGCTGCACCAGGAACAGGCGTAATTGCAGGAGGAGCTATGCGTGCAGTATTAGAAAGTGTAGGTGTTAAAGATGTGCTATGTAAGGTACTAGGCTCATCCAACCCACACAATGTAGTCAAAGCAACTATCAAAGCGTTGCAAATGCTTAGAGATGTTAATACGATAGCAGAGCAGAGAGGTATAAGTCCTTCAAAAGTATTGAAAGGATAAAATTGGAATAATGTTATGGTAAAAGTAAGAGTTACACAAGTAAGAAGTACAATTGGAGCTAGCTCAAAACAAGAGCGCAGCTTGCTTGCCTTAGGCATTAAAAAAAGAGGGCAATCCAAAGAAGTTGAGCTTACTCCTCAAATAGAAGGAATTATTAGAAAAGTATCTCATTTAGTAAAGGTAGAAAAAATATAATGGGTTATGAAGCTACACACGTTAAAATTTGCAAAAGGTTCAGTCAAGTCGCGTAAGCGTATCGCACGCGGACCAGGAAGTGGCTTAGGAAATACAGCAGGTCGTGGACATAAAGGTGCAAAATCTCGTTCGGGATATTCCCAAAAACGGGGTTTTGAGGGCGGACAAATGCCTTTGCAACGCCGTATTCCAAAATACGGATTTAAAAATCCATTCCGTAAAGAATACTCCCCAGTGAACTTGGACGTATTGCAAAAACTGATTGATGAAAATCCAGGTATCACAGTCATTGATAAGGAGTTCCTTATCCAGAAAGGTGTAATTTCTAAACGATCTGCTCTAGTCAAGATTCTAGGGCGTGGCGAACTTAAATCTAAAATTGAAGTAAGAGCAGAAGCTTTTAGTCAATCTGCTAAGGAAGCTATTGAAAAGTTAGGTGGTACTGCTACCCAAGTTTAATATATGAAGCGTTTAATTACAACCATTCAGAATATATTTAAGATAGAAGAGTTAAAAAAACGAATCCTATACACGCTAGGGTTATTACTTATCTATCGTTTGGGTTCGTTTATTGTTTTACCAGGGATTGATCCTGTTTTGTTAGAAGCAGGAGTCAAAAGTGCAGGGCAAAAAGAGGGTATCTTAGGTCTATTAGACCTTTTCGTAGGAGGTTCTTTCTTCAAAGCCTCCGTTTTTGCGTTGGGAATTATGCCCTACATTTCTGCATCTATTATTATGCAGTTGGTAGGAGTAGCTATTCCTCATATTCAAAAGTTACAGCGAGAGGAAGATGGGCGAAAAAAAATTAACCAATACACGCGTTATCTTACTGTTCTTGTAACATTTTTACAATCCGCAGGATATGTAGTTAATTTGAGGAGTATAGCAGGTAACGCAATTATCATTTCAGATGGATTATTCTGGATATCTACCGTAATTTGCCTAACATCAGGAACAATTTTAGTAATGTACTTGGGAGAGCGAATCACTGAAAAGGGAATTGGAAATGGAGCATCTTTAATCATTGCAATAGGTATTATATCTCGGCTACCTTCTGCTTTATTCCAAGAATTCCTATCTCGCAAAGAAGATAACTTACTGATTGTGTTCTTATTAGAATTGGCTGCACTCTTTGGGGTTATAATGGCTGTTATTCTTTTAACACAAGGTACACGCAAAATATCTGTACAATATGCTAAACGAATTATCGGTAACAAAATGTACGGCGGCAACCGTCAATATATACCTCTAAAAATTGCCACAGCAGGCGTTATGCCCATTATATTTGCCCAATCTATTATCTACATTCCCGCCACTATTGCACAATTCTTCCCTGAAACGGCTTCTACTTCATCAATACTAAGGGCTTTATCTGACCCTACTGCGTTTTTATACAACTTTTTATTGGCTTTACTAATTGTTGTGTTCACTTATTTTTACACTGCTATTATCATCAACCCTATCCAAATGGCCGATGACATGAAACGCAACGGGGGATTTATTCCAGGTGTTAAACCAGGTAAAGCCACAGCAGAATACATAGATGCTATTTTAACTCGGATTACTTTACCAGGTTCGTTGTTTTTAGCCGCTATTGCTATATTACCTGCTTTTGCCCGTATGGGTGGCGTACAAGCACAGTTTGCTGACTTTTACGGAGGTACTTCCATTTTGATTGTGATAGGCGTAGTTTTAGACACTTTACAACAGATAGAAAGCTATCTCATAATGAAGAAATACGACGGCTTAATGCAGTCAGGTAGGTTGAAGGGGCGCCAAGAGAGAGGAATTATGGTAACTTCTCAAATTTAAGTTGATAGCGAAAAAGTAAGTTTATGCTAAGAAGAGATGAAAAACCTATTGTAAAAACGAGTGAGCAGATAGAGAAAATTAGAAAAAGTTGCCAGCTTGTAAGTGCAGCTATTGCGGAAGTAGGAAGACATATTCGCCCAGGTGTATCTACGCTTTATTTAGACAAAATAGCAGAGACTTTTATTCGGGATCACGGTGGAATTCCTATTTTCAAAGGCTATACCTTTGACAAAGATACCCCGCCTTTTCCTGGAAGTATATGCGCTTCTATCAATGAAGTAGTAGTACATGGAATTCCGTCTGCGAAGACTATTCTCAAAGAGGGGGATATTATATCCATAGATTGCGGAGTTGTATTAGATGGGTACGTAGGGGACTCCGCTTATACATTTGGCGTAGGTGAAATTAGCGCAGAGAAAGAAAAGCTTTTACGAGTTACAAAGGAAGCTCTAAACCGTGCCATCGCCCAAGTAAAAGTAGGAAATAGATTAGGTGATTTAGGCTATGCCGTGCAAAGCTACGTAGAAAGCTTTGGCTTTTCTGTTGTACGAGATATGGTAGGGCATGGTGTAGGAATTAGGTTACACGAACCACCTGATGTTCCTAACTATGGCAAAAAAGGACATGGCAAAAAGTTCCAAGCAAACTGGGTTCTAGCTATAGAACCTATGGTTAACGTTGGTGGGTATAAAATTGAAATTGCCGAAGATAAATGGACGGTTATTACCGCAGACCGAAAACCCTCCGCACAATTTGAGCATACAGTAGCTATTTTTGAGGACCGTACAGAAATTTTAACTACTTTTGCAGAAATAGAACAACTAACTAACGTAACAATTTATGGCTAAACAAGAAGCAATTGTACAAGATGGAACAGTTATAGAAGCTCTACCTAACGCCATGTTTAGGGTAGAACTTCAAAACAACTTGGTCATTTTGGCTACAATATCTGGAAAGATGCGGTTGCATTATATCAAAATTCTTCCTGGCGATAAAGTAAAAGTAGAGATCTCCCCATACGACCTCACTCGCGGTAGAATTATTTTCAGGTATAAGTAAGGGTTACTTTTGCTTCATTCCTAAAATCAATACTGAGAGCGTAGGTAAGTTCATTGTATTTTTAGGTTTCTGTGATTGCATTTTTTGCGAATTGTTGCTCTTACAAAAATAAGTCTTAATTTCTTTTGGGTTAGGCGGTTTAATAGAATGAGCTACAAAAAGTGCACGCGGCACTTTTTATTTTTAGTTTTTTAGCCGATTATATACAAAAACAAAAACCACGTGCGTTGATTTGAATAAAATGCGTGAGGCATGCGGAGGGCGTGCGTCAGCACGGTGCGCAGCGAAGCGAAGCACCGAAGCGATAGCGTAGCCCGTAGCACGCCGACCTTGTGGGCATGAGCGCAGCGAAACGCCCACAAGGGCACGCCCAAAAAAATATAATCAATTCGCACACTCTTAAAATATCTTATTTAGACTTTGTCTAAATAAGATTAGTTTGTGTATATTTGCACGTAAGTATGTGCATCAAAAAAGAGATTTTTTGGCTGGCTTTATTGTGCTTGACTAAAATAAGCTGGTGCCAAAAAATAACTTTATCAGGTAGAATTATTACAGAAAACAATGAAAAAATAGAACAAGGATACGTTCTATTAAAAAATTCTGCTTACCAAACTGAAACAGACATACAAGGGAATTACAAAATTACTAACATACCGCCAGGTAGATACACAGTTGTAGCCTTCGCCCTAGGTAAAAGTGTGTTAGAACAAGAAATCTACTTACAAAAAGATACAATAGTCTACTTTACTTTGAAAAATCTTGAAAATGAATACGATGCAATTACTATTCAAGCAGAAAGAGAAAAAAGCTTTGGCTTGCAACGGATGAAAAGCGTAGAAAATTTCGGTATCTACGAAGGAAAGAAAACCGAAGTGATTGTTTTGGATGATATATACGCAAATCTATCCACTAATAATCCTCGCCAAGTGTATGCGCGCATCACAGGTCTGAATGTATGGGAAAGTGATCAAGCAGGCTTACAACTCGGCATCGGCGGTAGAGGATTAAGTCCTAACCGAACGGCTAACTTTAATGTAAGACAAAACGGCTACGATATATCCGCTGATGCCTTAGGCTATCCTGAAGCTTATTACACTCCCCCCACAGAAGCATTGGAACGAATAGAAATCATCCGCGGTGCTGCATCCTTACAGTACGGTACACAATTCGGTGGTATGTTAAACTTCCGTTTCAAACAACCTGAAAAAGAAAAAAAGCTTTTAGCCACACTGCGCCAATCCGCAGGTTCTTGGGGCTTTTGGAATAGTTTTAGCAGTTTCTCGGGCACTATACAAAAATTTAGCTACTACACTTACTATCAATTCAAACGCTCCGATGGATACAGACCTAATTCAACTTTCTATTCGCACAATGCTTTTGCTTCATTAAACTACCAACTCTGTACACGCCTGTCTTTCAATCTTGAACTTACCAAAATGTTTTACCTTGCCCAACAGCCAGGGGGCTTAACCGATAGAGCTTTTCAAATCAATCCTCGTCAATCTTTCAGGGAACGAAATTGGTTTAGTATAGATTGGAATTTAGCTTCTTTTAATGCTACGTACAAAATAAATCAAAACACTCAAATAAATGTCCGTAATTTTGGTCTGTTTGCTAACCGAAAAGCCGTAGGGAACTTGGAAAGAATTAACATGATAGATTTTGGTAAGGAACGAACTGTAATTGAAGGAATATTCAAAAATATCGGCAACGAAACACGGCTTTTACATAACTATACTCTATTACAACAAAAACATACTTTCTTAATAGGGGCACGTATGTACAGGGGAAGTACAAAATCTAAACAAGGACTAGGCACAGCAGGCAAAGATCCTAACTTTACATACTTAAATCCTGATAACTTGGAGAATTCAGACTATATTTTTCCGAGCAACAATATTGCAATTTTTGTAGAAAATATCTTTAACATCAGTTCCAAATTAAGCATTACCCCAGGTTTGAGATGGGAATATATTCACACGCTTGCCCAAGGTTATTACAAACTGTACGTTAAAGATGGTGCAGGTAACATTTTAGTAGAGCAAAAAATTTATGAAAAAACGGAACGAAAGAGAAATTTTATGTTAGCAGGCTTGGGATTGAGTTACAAAGCAAGTACTGTGGCAGAATTTTATGCTAATGTCTCACAGAATTATAGGGCTATCAACTTCTCTGACCTGCGAATTAACAATCCAAACTTGAAAGTTGATCCGAACATCCGTGATGAAAAAGGCTATACAGCGGATATAGGGATAAGGGGAAGCAAAAATAACTTTTTCTTTTACGAACTAACCTTGTTTTACTTATACTACCAAGGTAAAATTGGGCAAGTGCTACGTACAGATACTATTTTGTTCAATGATTATCGTCTTCGTACAAATGTGGCTAATGCCGTTAATAAAGGCGTGGAAGCCTTCGCAGAATTGAACATATTACAACTGTTTAATATTCAAACTTGGCAGTGCAACATTTTTACTAATTTTTCTTTTGTAGATGCGCGGTATGTAGGTACGCAAGACAAAAGTATCCAAAACAAAAAAGTGGAAATGGTACCGCCCGTAGTTGTTCGCTTAGGAAATACTCTACGATACAAGGAAATAGGTGCAAGTTTACAATATGCTTACACTGCGCAGCACTTTTCTGATGCTACTAACGCCATTCGTACTGCTACAGCCGTAGAAGGACTTATTCCCGCCTATACAGTAGTGGATGTATCTCTCTTTTATCAGTGGAAATGTTTGCGTGCCGAATTCAGTATTAACAACTTGCTGAACGCATCTTACTTTACTCGCAGAGCAGATGCTTATCCAGGACCAGGAATTATACCTGCTGATGGGCGTGCTTTTTATGTAACCGTTCAACTTACTTTCTGACCGTTAATCAAGTTTAGAAATCTATGCTTTTCAGATAGGCAATAATGTGCTGTTTGAGTAGAACTTCTTGCTCCTTGTAAGAAAGCTTAGGTAAAGCTTGTTTAGCTTCATAAACAGGAAAATTAAACTCATCTTTACCCTGTAGTACAAAATATCCTGATTGAGCTAAAACAGTGCAGATTCCTATGTCTATCAAGCGGGTTTTGAGTTCTTTATCTAATTCTACCTTTCCCCAACCCATTTCCCTGATACCAATCAAAAGCAGCACTCCTTCTAATGAAAGCTCTTGGGAAAAATGTGCGTTAAGCTTTTTTTGCCATTCTTGCCATTCTTTTTCTATTTGGAATTGGTCAAGGTAATTCATTATCAAATAAAAATAGACTTTTTTAAACTAGCTGACCATACCCCCATCTACGCATATTACTTGTGCAGTAATGTATTTAGCCATATCTGATGCTAAAAATACAGCGCAGTCGGCAATTTCTTCAGGTTCAGCAGGTCTAGCTAGAGGGATCATTTTCAACATTTGGTCTAACACATTTTGGGGCAAATGTTCGGTCATTTCAGTTTTTACCCACCCTGGGGCAATTACATTACAGCGGATATTTCTTGAAGCTAATTCTTTTGCCACCGATTTAGAAAAACCAATAATACCTGCTTTTGAAGCCGCGTAATTAGCTTGTCCTGCGTTGCCCATAATTCCAATTACAGAGCTAATGTTAATAATTACACCCTCTTTTTGTTTAATCATGGGCTTAATGGCAGCTTTGGTAAAATTAAAAACGGATTTGAGGTTAGTATCTAAAACCTCATCCCAATCGCTTTCTTTCATACGCATTAACAAAGTATCGCGAGTAATTCCTGCGTTATTTACTAAAATATCCAATTTTCCAAACTTTTGTAAGGTTTCTTCTACTACTTTTTCTGCCATTGCTGTGTTTGTGGCATCGGATTGAAAAGATAAAGCCTGAACGCCCATAGCTTGTACTTCTTGTACTAAACTTTCCGCATGTTGTACAGAACTGCGGTAGGTAAATACCACGTGAGCGCCCTGTGCCGCAAATTTGAGTACAATTGCCCTGCCTATTCCCCTTGTACCTCCTGTAATGAGGGCAACTTTATCCTGCAATAATTTCATAACAAATGCAAACATAACAAAAAACTTTACTACTTTTGGCTTATTTATGATACAAGGGCAGTCCATAGCGGTAATTATACCATGCTACAATGAAGAAGAGGGTTTAGAAAAAGTTCTCAATAGTATTCCTAAAAGCGTGGATACAATTATCGTTGTGGATAACAATTCTACCGATGCCACAGCAATTATTGCCAAAAACTGTGGTGCGACTGTATTCAAAGAAACACAACAGGGATATGGATATGCTTACAAAAGGGGATTTTCTGTGGTACAAACAGATATTATTGTTACTTTGGATGGGGATGGCACTTATCCTACCGATGAAATTGAACGATTAGTGCATATTTTACAGAACGAACAACTAGAATTTATTTCTGCTTGCCGCTTTCCTCTTTCTAATCCCAAAAGTATGGATTTGATTAGCAAATTGGGCAATTGGATACTTTCAACAGTTACTAAAATTTTATTCGGTAGCAAGATTAAAGACTCGCAGTCAGGAATGTGGGTGTTTTATAGGCATGTATTGAACAAGATTCGTTTAGAAAGCAACGGCATGGCGCTAAGTGAAGAGATAAAAATAGAGTGTCTCAAAAGAAAAATTCGTTTCAAAGAAGTACATATTCCTTACTATGAGCGGTACGGAAAGAAGAAAATTAAGAAATTTGAAGATGGGGTTAAAAATTTGCTTTTTTTATTCAAGTTAAAGCTGCGCCGCTGAATGTAGAATTAAGGTCTAAAAAGATAATTTGATTTTTTTGGGCGTGCCCCTTGCTGCGCAAGGGTCGGGGCATTCCGCACTGCGCTTCGCTTCGGTGCTTCGCTGCGCTACGCACTGCCTAACGGCATGCTCCATGCCCCTCACGCATTAGCTAACTAAAATTCTACTTTCATCTCAACACTTTGTAAATTTGGCTTAACTTTTGTCCAAATGTATCGTAAATTAAAGAATTATGTTAAAACGCCTTCTTTGCATTGCTCTATTGGCACACTTCTCTTATGCTGTTGCCCAAACTTATGTGGAGCGAGATGGAGAAGGTTTCATAGTACCCAAAGATGAAGAGGGTATGCCTACAATTACATATCCTACTATTTTTGTGGTAGGTTCAACAAAAAAAAGAATCTCTGACAGAGAAGCAGCCATAGAGTTTTCTCGTTTAAGATACAATGTGATAAAACTTTTACCGTATGCTAATGAAGCAGCACGCAGAATGGCTATTATAGAAGCCGACTTAGCAAAAATTACAGACAAAAAAGAACGTAAAAAGTACATTGAAAGAGAAGAGAAACGTCTTTTTGGAGAGTTTCAAGAGGACATAGAAAATTTAAGTATCAATCAAGGTAGAATCTTGATTAAACTTATTCACCGCCAAACCAAGCACCGAGCTTATGATATCATCAAAGAAATGAAAGGTAGCCCTACGGCTTTATTTTGGCAAGGTGTATCAAGAATCTTTGGCACAAACTTAAAATTAGAATATGACCCTGAACAGGAAGCAGCCATAGAAGCTATCATAGAATCTTTGGGCGATGCTAAGTACTACTGCATTCAAAAAACTCCTAAAAAAAGTTAGAGAAGTTCAGCAGGAATTTTTTTATACCTGCTGAACAGTTAGATAATTGACCTGATCTTATACTTTTTTGCTTTGTGGGGCAGGTATAACAATTTTCTTTAAGGCAAGCTCAATAGCTTGCATCATGGTTTCTACGTAATGAAAGGTCAAACCTTCAAGGTAATGTGGTGCAATTTCTTCTACATCGCGCTTGTTTTTATGGCAGAGAATAATTTCTTTAATTCCTGCCCGCTTAGCTGCAAGAATTTTTTCTTTAATTCCCCCAACGGGTAAAACTTTACCACGCAAAGTAATTTCTCCTGTCATAGCTACGTATGGGCGTGCAGTACGCTTAGTAAAAGCAGAAACCAAAGCACAAAGCATTGTAATTCCTGCTGAAGGCCCATCCTTGGGTACAGCCCCTTCAGGAACGTGTATATGGATATCATAGTTGGTAAAGTCCTCATGAGGGATTTTCAACTCTTCTGCGTGGGTACGTATGTAAGCCAAAGCCACATTTGCTGATTCTTTCATTACTTCGCCTAATTGCCCAGTTATAGAGAGTTTTCCTGTACCTTTACTTAACGAAACTTCAACAAACAAAATGTCGCCCCCTACAGGTGTCCAAGCTAAACCGACCATTACGCCAGGTATATCTACTTCGTAGTATAAATCATTTTCAAAACGAGGTTGTCCTAAAGCTTTAATTACGTCTTCTTCGGTTAGTTTCGCATGTATTTTTTCACCTGCGGCAATATGTTTAGCTACATACCTACACATAGCACCTATTAAGCGATTAAGCGTGCGTACACCTGATTCCCTAGTGTGATGTTCAATAATATACGCTATCAATTCATCAGAAAGTTTAATTTGAGATTTTTTTAGCCCATTTTCTTTAATTTGGCGAGGAAGTAAATGATTTTGCGCAATTTGAATTTTTTCCTCTAATGTGTAGCCATTGATCTCAATAACTTCCATTCTATCGCGCAAAGCAGGCTGAATACTATCCAAAGAGTTAGCAGTAGCAATAAATAGCACTTTGGATAGGTCATAATCTAATTCTACATAGTTATCGTTAAAACTATGGTTTTGTTCAGGGTCTAAAACCTCTAAAAGAGCTGAAGAAGGATCGCCCCGAAATGAGTTGTTAATTTTATCTATCTCATCTAAAATAAATACAGGATTACTACTTTGCGCTTTTTTGATATTTTGTAAAATGCGCCCTGGCATAGCACCAATATAAGTGCGCCTATGTCCGCGAATTTCAGCTTCATCATGTAATCCCCCTAATGACATTCGTACAAACTTTCTACCTAAGGCTTTGGCTATAGATGCCCCTAACGAAGTTTTTCCTACTCCGGGCGGACCATACAAGCACAAAATTGGTGCTTTCATATCAGATTTAAGCTTGAGCACAGCTAAATATTCTAAAATACGCTCTTTTACCTTTTCTAATCCAAAATGGTCTTTATCTAATATTAGCCGAGCTTGTTTGAGATTGAATTTATCCTTAGTGTATTCATTCCAAGGAAGTTCTAAAAGAGTGTCAATATAATTTTGTACTACCGTGTAATCAGGAGAAGCAGGGTTCATACGCGAAAGTTTATTGAGCTCTTTCTCAAATACCTCTTGGACTTTTGCACTCCATTTTTTCTTTTTGCCGCGCTCTCGAAGTTTTTCAATTTCCTCTTCAGCAAAATTTTCTCCTAACTCTTCTTGAATAGTCTTAAGTTGTTGGCGTAGATAAAAATCTCTCTGATGCTGTTCTATATCCCCTTGAACTTTGGTATGAATTTCATTAGCAACTTTTAATACCTCTAATTCTTTAGTTAAAAAAACTAACAAAATTTTCGCTCGTTCAGCCAAGTTGTTGGTTTCTAACATTTTCTGCTTATCCTCAACAGGAATGGACAAAACGTTTGCAATGATGTGTGTCAATACAGATAAGTGCTGAATCTGTGCAATAAACCGCTCAGCTTCACGAGGAATATTCGGTGAAAGTTGAATAATTTGATGTGCAGTTTCTTTGATATTAATCATCAAAGCCGCTGCTTCTTTTTCTTCTACAGGATCATCTTTGAGCAAAACGCATTTTGCCTTGAAATAAGGTTCATCAGCAGTAAACTCCTCAATCTTAAATCTATGTACCCCTTTTATTATAATGGTAGTACTTCCATTGGGAAGACGTAAAACTCTGACAATTTTAGATAATGTTCCAACAGTATGCAAATGCTCATAACCTGGATTTTCTACATCGCTTTTCTGAGAAACCACACCAATCCAAGACTTATTCTTCTCAACATCTCTAACTAAACGTAATGATTTTTCTCTACCTACGGTAATTGGTAGAGTAACGTTAGGCATAAGTACAGTGTTGCGTAGAGGTAAAATAGGAATTTCGTCAGGTATTACTGACATTTTTTCTGATTCCTCTTCATGAAAAATTGTATCTGAAAAAAAGGATTCTAGCGGATCTTGCTCATTTACAAATACTAAAAAAGGAAACATATCTATAGCCATAGTCCAATACCAATAAACAATCTCCTATAAGGTATAAATTCAAAAATAATGCAAATGTAAAAAGTAGGTTAGATTGATGTTGATTAAGGCAGGCGGTTAAGACTATCTAATGACTTAAAAAATTTTGCCCTATCTTCGGCATTTAACTTTTCAAGCTCTTCAGTAATTTTTTTATTGTACGCTGACATGACTTGCGTCATATCTACACCGAGCAAATGTGCTTGTGGATCGTTGCTTTGAGAAGCTTCCTGCATCACTTCTTTATTTTTTCTACGTGCTTCGGCTAAATCCTGTATCAAAAGTCGCCAGTTCCCATCGTAAGTAGCTCGAGGCATATAGTGTTGTAAAGATATCTGGGACTGTTGAATTAAAGGAATACGATTTAGACCGCGCTCCACGCTATCTCTATGCGTAAGTTGAGTTTGATTCTGCGCTTGTTTCTTAACTTGACAGCAAAAAAAACAAGGCACGAGCAGCCCTGTCATCAAATATGTCCAAAAGTTGTTACTTATCATGTTTTTTGTATAAGAGTAAGACAGAATTTCTGTGTTTGTAGCACCAGCAAGACTCGAACTTGCATCGAAGGCTCCGGAAACCTTTGTTCTATCCATTGAACTATGGTGCCAACCGCAAAGTTACATACTTTTCGATAAAAATCAAAAAAAATACTGCCGAACGCAGAATTATTCTATAACATTAACCAAAAATATATCTATAAAGCTGATTAACAAGCATCAGAGTTTAGTGGAATGTCAGAATTATCATTCATTTGAGCGTTTGTAGATTCATCCTTTTTTCTTATACCTAAAAACCGTTTTTGAAAAACCAGAATAGTTACCACTCCTACTGAAATAGCTAAGTCTGCAAAATTGAATATGGGCCACAACGAAATGTACATACCTCCTATTTCACCGTGCCATATATCAAAATAAAACATGTCCACTACTTCGCCGAACATGTATTCGCGCTTGCCATCGGGAACTATACCTCTATTGTCAAACCAAACGTCATAGAACACACGATCAATAATGTTACCGATAGCTCCGCCAAGAATGCATGCCACACTTATAGCTAAACCTTTTGGCTTATTATTTTTTATTGAATATAGCAAAAAATAAACAATTCCTGCTACAGCTAATATAGAAAATAAGGATAATAAAAGTTTGCCTATACCTGTTCCAAAGCTCATCCCAAAAGCCATTCCAGGGTTTTCTATAAAGTGTAGCTTAAAGAAATTACCTATTATTTTTCTTTCCTCTCCGATGTCAAAATGTGTTTTGATGTACACTTTTATAGATTGATCTATTATGATGATACTCAAAGCTAATAGCAGGTAAGGAAGCAGCTTTTTTCGCATTACGAGCAATCAAATTATTGACAAAAATAGAATACTTTCCACAAACTACAAAAGTATAGTCTTTGACTAAAGACAAATTCTGACGCAAAACGCAAAGTGCAAGAAATTAAATTTTATTTTAACTTTTTGGGCGTGCCCTTGTGGGCGTTTCGCTTGCGCTCATGCCCACAAGGTCGGCGTGCTACGGGCTACGCTATCGC
>JANWVW010000025.1 GCA_025056095.1 Bacteroidia bacterium | reverse complement strand
GGATCTCTGAAACAACCGTTTTTCTGTTTCTTATGCAAAGTTTTAGCTTGTAAGTGATTGTACTTCAAGCTCAAACAAGGTAAAGACATAACTGTACAGGTCATCTGCGTGAGGGGCATGGAGCATGCCCGCAAGGGCAGTACGAAGCGCAGCGAAGTACCGAAGCGTTAGCGTAGTGCGGAATGCCCCGCCCCTTGCGTTAGCAAGGGGCACGCCCAAAAAAATAAACTTAAAAAATAATTCATCAGTCGAATTAAAATCCTAAACTCATGCTTGAATACTTTGCTTCATTTGAAGTAGACACTCTTTAATCGGCTTGAACCTAAACGAAAACGATTCTATAAACTTTTGAGCAGAATACTCCTGCTGCTTGATACTACTTTTGATAGTTTCTCTGTTCAAAAATGCGTGTCCCGGATAAATAAGCTCAACTATCCGAGCTATGTTGTAAGTCAATCGGTAAGGTATTTTGTATTTGGGCTTGGGAGTATCAAAAATTTCAGAAATCAAACTTAAAAAGTGGTAAAAAGATAAATTTTCACTGTTAAGAATGTACTTTTCACCTTTGGGCGCTTGCTGCATGACTATGTACATTCCTTGTACTACATCATCTACACCTATGTAGCCCGTTACACCATGATGATACCAAGGTATACCTTTCTTAATCGCTCGTTTGAACAAACGCATAAAAGGGTGATTGTCCCGACCTTGACCAATAATTATCGAAGGTAAAACCATTACTGCGTCTAAACCTTCTTCAATGCCTCTGTAAACTTCTAACTCGGCTAAGTGCTTGGTTTTAGCATAAAAAGTTACACTTGGGCTATCTTTCCATTTTGTTTTTTCGGTTATTTTGCCTTCGGTGTCTCCTAGTGCAGCAATTGAACTTACATGCAATAAGCGGATTCCAGGTTTTTCTACACACAGATTGACAAGGTTAGCCGTGCCTTCTACGTTAATTTTCTTCATTAAATTTCTGTCTTTTTTAGCAAAAGATACCACAGCAGCACAGTGATATACCTGACTAATACCTTCCAGAGCTTGCTCTAATGCATATATGTCCAAAATATCCCCCTCTACAATTTCTAGCTTATCTTGATAAGGTGCCAATAGACCTGTATTGTGCTTATTTCTTACCAAAGCTCGTACGGATGTGCCTTTTGCTATTAAATACTTACACAATTGAGCCCCTAAAAGCCCCGAGGCACCTGTTACTAATACTTTGGAGGTCATTTGTTTTTAGTTGTGGGAGATTTTTTTTGGGCAGTGGTTTTCTTTTCAGTACTTTTTACTGTGGTAGTTTTTTTACTCTTTATACTCTCATTTTTGTCTTTTATTGATTCAGTTAAAGAAACTTTTAAGAAGCTTTCTTTTTCAAGAGATATATCGGTGCTTGTATCGGCTGTGCTTTGGTTTGTTTTGGTGGATTTGCGAGTTCGGGTTTTTTTAGGAGAGGTTGAGCTAGATGTACTTTGTTTGGATGTATTTTCATCGGAAACAGGGGGACTCATGCTAGTATTGTCGTCTGGTTTTATGCTTATTTCTAGCCTTTCTTGGTTAATTTCTTTTTTAGATGCTTTTTGTTGTTTTAGTGCTTTTTCTTTTAGCTGCTGTTCTTTAAGTTTTTTTTCTTCTTCTAATTGTTGTTCTAGCTTAGCTTCTAGTTGTTTTAGATATTTTTTGAAACCTTTTGGGTCGGAGAGTTCTTTGAGTTTGAGTTCTATTGCGCCTACCATGCTTGGAATTTGAGGTATAGGGGCTTGAATGTCCACTCTAAAATTTGCATCTTGAATAGCTTTTGCGGTAGTACTACCAAAGGCTGCAAAAAGGGTGTCGCCTTGTTTGTAGTCAGGAAAGTTTTCTTTAAGCGCTGTAACACCAGAAGGGCTAAAAAAAGCAATTAGTTGATAGTCATATATATTTAGGTCTTTTAGGTCTGCACTTACAGTTTCATAAATAATCAGCTCTTTGCAAAGAATGTTATTTTGTTTCATAAAATCAGGGATGTCGGACTTTCTTATCTCCGAGCAAGGATACAAGTATTTTTCAGTAGAATGTTTCTTAAAAAGGGGGAATAGGTCTTGGTTGTTTCCTTTACCTACGAATACTTTGCGTTTGCGCATTTGTACGTGATGCTGAATGTAGTTTGCCGTAGTTTCGTTGACGCAAAAGTATTTCATTTCAGGAGGCATCTCTATTCTCAAATTTTTACAAAATTGAAAAAAAATGTCTACAGCATTTTTGCTCGTGAATATGATGGCAGTGTAGTCTAAAATATTTACTTTTTGCGCTCTAAAAACCTTCATGCTTACGGGTTTTATAGTAATAAAAGGTCTGAAATGGACTTTTATTCCGTATTTGGCTTCTAGAGCGTCATAAGCTGCTTTGTCGGTTTGGGATTGAGAAATAAGAATGTTTTTGATATTCACGGCTGCTAAAAGTTAAAAATGTAAAAAGCTAAGCAGAAATAAGGTAGTATCTCTGCGCCGCAAAGATACAAAATAATTACGATACTATGCAACTTTAACCCTTTTACTCCGAATCTATACATTCGTGCTAATCTTGTCAATAGCCAAAAGCCTATTAAGATATACAGAATCAACCAAAATACTTGCTCCAAAAACGAAGGGGATAAAGGTATCAGAAAAAGAACACCAACTATCCAATATAATGCAGGAAAATGGTTTATTATGGAGATTTCGTTAATCCGAGATAAAATTTTACCTCTTTGATAAATTTGGCTGATTGCAGAAACGAAAAAGCTTACTGCTGTGTGTAAAAAAATAACAAATACAAGTAAGGCAAACCATAACACAAAAATAACATTTGTATTTGTTTGCAAAAGTATCCTTAGCTTTGAATTCATAATCGGATTCTCTTCAAAAGCATAGTCAGTGATAATATAACATAATACGGCTGCCACTATCATCCATTGTAAGAAAGTCAGTAAGTTTACCCAAGTGGAAGGAATGAACCTTTTGCTTTTAACCGTTTCCATAATCAATCTATACCGCCTAAACCAGTCACTGGAGCTAGTAATGATATCATAAAAGCTTATTTTAAGCAAAACCAAGTAACCTATCAAAACACAACTAATCAACCATAAATTTACTTTTGCACTGTACTTAATTTTTGAAGGTAGGTAAGATAATATTGTATAGGTATTCTTAAAATGTTTTGTTCTTATGTAAGCTTCATTATACCAAGAAGGATATACCAAAATATCTTTTTTTAACTCAAAAGGAGCGGCATTAAAGTAGAATCTTTGTAGCGAACTTTCAGCATTATCTACAATAAATAGGTCTAATAAATCGCATAAGGTATACGCATATTCAGGAGGTGGAAACATGAATTTAACTTTTTTAACGCCGCTTTGTCTTAGTTCAAGCAACTGTCTTTTAAGCAAAATTTTATTTCCCTTGAATCCGTATAAATAGCTATATGGATAAATCAAGGCTACGGTATCCTGATAGCTACTATATGTAGGAGGAGTGAGTGTGCTTCTTTCTGGGAATGCTTTAACTAAGTACACATTTTGCAGTAGGCCTGCTAATGGAAATTGATGGGTTGTACACAGCACAACTTGTATAACATTTATTTTTTTGAGGTGAGAAAGGGGTAAGTTAACCAAAATTTTGCCGTACCTATCTTTACCTTTGTATAAAAGTGCTTTATTGAAGTAAATTTCGCATTCGCCTACTATACCTAAAAAAAACAAGGATAAGTTAGGCTTTATTGTATCTACTGTAAAAGCGTGAAAAAGAACTATCCTTTCTAAGCTAGTAGTATATATGGGGATTGTGTCAGTTTCCAAGTTGGGCAATTTTTTCCATACAGGATTAAGCAGCTTAACATATTCTAAGTGAGGTTGAGAAGGAATATTTTGTGCAATTGCGCGGATGACATAAAAATAACAAAACAAACATAAAAATACTTTTAACAACCTCATGGAATTCTGACAGAATACAGTCGGCCTGGTACTTTGTGCTCTTCTAATTCTTCATTGGAGATATAAACCGTATTGTTATCCTTAAAGTCTATTCCTTCAGTTTGACCAAGTACTGATTCTAATCCTAAGTCAATTCTTTCTTTGTTAGAAAGAAGAAAATTGTATGGGGTAATATCGGTAAATATCCATATAAATACATCTGAACCTTTTTTTGGATCTCTTTCATAGCCGATAAGTGCAATTTTTTTGCCGTCTGGGCTAACTGCGGCACCTGTAATTAAACCACGTGCATCAAAGCCACCGTGAGATTTGGCTATATACGTACCAGGTCTATCAGGCAAGCTATATAAGCGGCACTTTCTATCTGTCCAATCTTTGGAAAAAACGTACAAGCTATCTCCTACGTGTATAAGTGATTCGCAATCATAATCGCTTTTACGCCAACTTTCTGAAAAGTCAGTTTGATCGCTAAAACTAAAACAGATACTATCCGCATAAACGCTGATGTCGCCCTGCGTAGTAGTGATATCTGCTTTTTTGATACGGTAAATTTTAAGATCTTTACGATTACCTTTATTGTTACCAAAATCTCCAATGTAAATATAATCCTTACTTTGAGTAATATCTTCCCAGTCTATATTTCTAGCATTGGCAATCCTAATTTTTTGTACTATTTTTCTAAGGTTAGCATCGTATCGGTACAATACAGGTTCTCCCCCACTATCATTATGCGTTAGAATTTGGTTTTCACCTACGTATATTAGTCCCGAAGTCTCTCTTATTTCTTTGGGCAGAAGTGCCAGTGGCTTCATTTGAACAATAAAACTTGTGCCTTTGCTATCAGCGTTTTGCTGGTTTTGCTGAATATAAGCATCAGCATTATCGTAGTTAATTTGTGCAAGAGTGTTAATGTAAATCCCACAAATAGACAAAAGTAAAAATATCAGTTTCATAATGTAAATTTAATGTAAATATAATGACAAAGTCAATGCCAATCAAGAAAATATTAGTCTTTGAAAATTATTGTTCGCCTTTCTCCTCTTTATCGGGCTTTTGCATTTGAAATTGTAGGCGTTTTTCATCTTCTATTCGTTGAGTAAGTATATCAATATAGTTTTTGCACCGTACGCTACCTAATGCGGCACCTTTTTTTGCCCAGCTCAATGCAGCTTCTAGATTACCTTCTACTTCACAAGCTACAGCCATATTTAGGCAAGCCCGTTTAGCAATTTTTTTATCGGGGTTGTCAGTTAGGGGGCGCCAACGAACAGCAGCATCTCTCCAGTGATTGGCTTGGGCATCTACTACGCCTTGTTTGAAATCCGCATTTTTTCTTGCACGAGTGTAATATTCGCGAGATATCCATATCCAAGAAGGGGCTATACGAGTAGCATAGTCCCAACCTGCCGCAGCACCTACTTCAGGAATAGCCCTATCCATAGGAATAAGCTGTGCAACTGCGGTTTTCGAATCCGAAGCTTCGCTATCCCAACTCATCTCTTGATGCATACGATGCTCATCCAGTATACTTCCTGTTTTACCCTCATATATTCGCCAACCCACATCAATACTCACCCAACGAGTAGCCACACTTACTACATACTCTTGTTGCTGTCCGTTTACCGTTCTTTTTCTTCGCTCTTCTCTTGTGCGTATCCATGAATTTGAATCCATCACCTCTAAACATACAATCGCATCAGCTTTGTAGTCTTGAGCAATTTGTTTGACTACCTCTACTGACAAAGGTTGAGGAAATTCCCATGTCCCCGTGCCTTTCAACTCAAAAGGAACGCTTTTTACAATCACTCTTGGGGATTCGCTTAATTTCTTTATCACGCTGTTAATTGCCATATCTGCAGCCATTCTATCCAAACGAATACGCTCACCTGTAAGCAAACCTTCAATAAAATTTTTGAACTTATGTTTTTCATCAGGTTTGTAGCGGTTAATTACTACTATGGTTTCTATATCGCTGGGTAACGTAATGGCTGCAGGTTTCAAAGCTTGTATGCGAATAACCCTAGTACAAGCCGTAAAACTCAAAATTACAAACAAAGCGAGTAAACTACTCACTACAACATTACGAGTCATAATTAAGGATGCCACAGTTTAGGATTATGAGCAAAAGTACGAATTTTATCTATTTCTGCATCAGTGAAGTAAGATAAACTTGAAGCGTAATCTAACAATTCATCTAAATTACAAAGCGTGTCCATGATGTAGCCTTCTTTCTCAAAAAGCTGTATTGTATCTGGAAAGCCATACTGAAAAATAGCAAATATACCTAAGGGTCTTTGGTTTAATTCTCTAATCATAGCTTGGGCAGCTTTGAGCGAACTTCCCCCTGTGGAAATTAAATCTTCAATAATGATGCTTTTTTTACCCATAAAATTCTCTGCGGCGCCTTCTATTTGCTTACCTGCGCCATAAGCCTTAGGTTCAGGGCGAATATACAGCAACGGCAAATTAAGCCGCATAGCTACAAACGATGCCCATGGAATGGCTGCCGTAGCAGTTCCTGCGATGACTTCGGGTTTTTGCGGCAAATTCTCAATCAATCTAACAAAACCTTCTACTATCACTTGGCGATGTTCAGGAAAACTAATTAACCGCCGATTATCGCAGTAAATAGGAGAGCTAATTCCCGAAGTCCACTTAAAAGGTTGTTTCAAGTTCAGTTTTACGCTATCGGTTTCTAACAAAATTTGAGCTATTTTTGCCTTCATAACAACTCTACAAATTAAAGTGCAATCCTAAACAAAAAAAATTTTATATAACACTTGCACGTTTGCATAAAACATCCTTATATTTGCAGTCCAATCTTTGATGCATCCATAGCTTAATTGGATAGAGCATCTGACTACGGATCAGAAGGTTGGGGGTTCGAGTCCTCCTGGATGCACGTAAAAACGAGCAGCAAAGTGTCTGTTCGTTTTTCTTTTTGTATTCTTTTTTACTTTGTAACAGTGCTATAAAAAACGTATCTTTGCATAAATCACGTAATGCCATGGCTAATCATACATTTGAAACGGAGTGGGAACTAAATAAAACATATCGTTTTGCTTTGGGAGGTACGCCCTTATATGAAGGAAAGTTCAAGGAGATAAAAGGATGCTGGGGCACAGTTGAGGTTACTCGTGTACTGGAAGGACCTGACGCAAAGTATTACCGTGTAGGCGATACGTTTGAAATAAAAATAGCTTTGTACTCTATTGTTCCTGTCTAAAAGTGCTTTTTAGGTTCAAAAATTGAGTATAAGTAGCCTTGAAAGGTTGAATTTTAATTTTTTGGGCGTGCCCTTGTGGGCTTTTGCCCACAAGGTCGGCGTGCTACGGGCTACGCTATCGCTTCGGTCTATCGCTTCGGTGCTACGCTTCGCTCCGCACCGTGCTGACGCACGCCCTTCGCATGCCTCACGCAAAGGATCTCTGAAATAAGCGTTTCTCTGTATGTTATGCGAAGTTTTAGCTTGTAAGTGCTTGTACTTCAAGCTTAAACAAGGTAAAGACATAACTGCACAGGTTATCTGCGTGAGGGGCATGGAGCATGCCGTTAGGCAGTACGAAGCGCAGCGAAGTACCGAAGCGTTAGCGTAGTGCGGAATGCCCCGACCCTTGCGTCAGCAAGGGGCACGCCCAAAAAATCAAAAAATTATACAAAGTCAATACAATCCTTTTGGCATCATAAAGTCAAGTTGAGTTTACAAGTTTTGTATATTACTTTTGCGCTATGAGAAGAACTAAAATTATCGCAGGTAACTGGAAAATGCACCTCTCTTATTCCGAAGCCATAGAACTGACCGAACAAATTCTCATCCAATCCAAAGATCATCTCAATGATTATACAAAAATCATCCTTTTTGTGCCATTTGTTTATGCACATCCTATTGCACAAAAGTGTGCCCAACATCCCCACATCTACGTCGGCGTGCAAAATATGTATTATGAAAAAGCAGGTCCCTACACAGGGGAAATTAGCCCTGTCATGCTCAACAGCATCGGAATAAAAGCCGTAATTATTGGACATTCGGAACGCAGAAATCTATTCTATGAACAAGACGAACTTTTAGCAAAAAAAGTAAAATCTGCAATAGAACACGGCTTACTTCCCGTTTTTTGTGTAGGCGAAACCTTACAAGAACGCGAAACAGATAAAACCCAAGAAGTTATTGATACTCAACTTAAAAAAGGCTTATTTCACTTATCCACAGAGGAAATCAAAAAGGTAGTTATTGCATACGAACCTGTATGGGCAATTGGTACAGGTAAAAATGCTACGGCTGAACAAGCTCAATCTGTACATGCATATATCCGCAAGCAAATTGAAGCAAACTACCATCCTGCTATCAGTGATAGTATTCCGATATTGTATGGGGGTTCTCTCAAACCTGAA
This sequence comes from Bacteroidia bacterium, assembly GCA_025056095.1. Lineage (NCBI taxonomy): Bacteria > Pseudomonadati > Bacteroidota > Bacteroidia > Bacteroidia bacterium. Next base: position 13,646 of record JANWVW010000025.1, on the reverse strand, counting down.
AACGCAGCCGAACTATTAAGCAGTCCCGATGTAGATGGAGGTTTAATCGGAGGTGCAAGTCTTAAAGCACAAGATTTTGTGGCGATATTACGCTCTGTTCCTCAACCTAACGCATAACTAAATGGAAAAAGCAGTATTAGTAGGTGTAGTATTACCTCATCAACGCAAAGAGCAAATTCAAGAATATTTGGAAGAGTTGGCTTTTTTAGCTGAAACCGCAGGAGCAAAAGCAGAAAAAACTTTTATTCAATCTTTACCTCATCCCGATCCCCGAACTTTCATTCAGAAAGGAAAAGCAGAAGAGATTAAAAATTATGTCCGAGAGCATAAGGTGGACTTAGTTATTTTTGATGATGCCCTATCACCTTCGCAGGCACGAAATTTAGAAGAACTGTTCAATACCAAAGAAATAGATGACCATAAGTGCAAAGTTTTAGATAGAAATGGCTTAATTTTAGACATATTTGCCAAGCGTGCTAAAACCGCCCAAGCGAAAACTCAAGTAGAGTTAGCGCAGCTGCAATATCTCTTACCTCGTTTAACAGGAATGTGGACGCACTTGCAAAAACAAAAGGGCGGGATTGGTATGAAAGGACCTGGAGAAAAAGAAATAGAAACCGATAGGCGTTTGATACGTAACCGCATCAGCAAACTTAAAGAAGCGCTTAAACATATTGACAGACAAAATACTACCCGCCGCAAGCATAGAGATAACATAATCAGAGTGGCGTTAGTAGGCTACACAAATGCAGGCAAATCTACCTTAATGAACGTACTGACCAAAGCAAATGTATTTGCAGAAAATAAACTCTTTGCTACTTTAGACACTACGGTACGCAAAGTAGTATGGGACCAAATTCCTTTTTTGATTTCTGATACTGTTGGTTTTATTCGCAAGTTGCCCCATCAATTGGTAGAGTGCTTCAAAAGTACTTTGGATGAAGTTAGAGAAGCAGACATGCTGCTACATGTGATAGACCTTTCTCATCCACACTACCAAGATCATATAAAAGTAGTCCGACAAACTTTGGTAGAAATTGGCGCGGGTGATAAATACATTCTTCAAGTATTCAACAAGATTGACCTTGTTCAAGATGAAATGACCTTAAAGAACTGGCAAGAGAGTTATATAGGAAAGGAAAATGCGCCAAGTGTTTTTATTTCTGCTCATCAAAGGATAAACATTGAGGAGTTAAGAGAGAAGATTGTCAATTTTGGAAAAGGTTATAGAAAGCTGTATGCTTAGTGTAGAAGGTCATTTTATTTTGGGCGTGCCCCTTGCTGACGCAAGGGTCGGGGAATTCTGCACGTAGCCCGTAGCACGCCGACCTTGTGGGCTTTTGCCCACAAGGGCACGCCCAAAAAATTATCAATTAAATATCAAAATCTAACAAAATCCTATTACTCCTTCGCTTTTTGATAAAATACCATAGCTACCGCCCCAAAAATAAAATTAGGAAGCCAAACCGATAACCATATAGGTACTCTACCATTACGAGAAAGAGTAGTTGTAAATTGAAAAGCTAAAATGTACAAGAAAGTAATTAAAACTCCCAGTCCAATTTTTAGTCCTATGCCCCCACGCACCTTCCTTGCAGATAAACTTACCCCAATAATTACTAAAATAAACGTAGCAAAAGGAATAGCAAACCGCTGATGCCACTCTACTTTGAATTTATGCAATTCATTTGAACCCCTTTGAGTTTCTACCTCAATAAACTCACTTAATTCAGGTAAGGTCATACCTGCTTCTTTTAACTCACGATAAATAAAATCATCAGGTGTAAATTTGAGGTTGGTATCTAATTTAGCTCGCTTCCTTATACGTTCTGAAACTTTGTTTTGTGAGTCGTACTGTATAAACCGCTCTTGTATGTTTAGAATAGACCACTCTTGTTTTTCACTGTTCCAAATGGCTACATCAGAAATTAGTCGGTAGGTAACTCTACCGTCTTGGATCCTGTCAATAGTTAGCCTATCTGCGCGTTGGTTTTCTGTATTATATCCTTCAATGTAAATGTACGAATCCGAGTTCAATCGCCTGTGTAAATGTTTAGCTTGGTAGTTAATCTTAGGTCTCAACCAACGATACTCTATTTCTATCCGCTTTTGCGTGGATTTTGGAATTACCCAACTGTTTAGATAAAAGGACATTCCTGCAATTAAGGCTGCACAAAATAGATACGGCAACATTAAACGGTTAAAGCTTATTCCTGAACTTAATATCGCAACTATTTCTGTACGTGCAGAAAGCCGAGAAGTAAAATAAATAACAGCCAAAAACACAAAAACAGGCGTTAAAAGCCCAATTAGATAGGGAACTAAATTGCCGTAATAGTCTATGAAAACTATTTTCAAAGGTACAGGAATGTTGTTGTTGTTTTTACCTGCAAAATCTTCTGCTTTTTCTATGTAGTCAATAGTCAAAATGACAAGATTGACTAACAACATCATAAAAAAGAACGTGCTTAAAAACTTCCGAATAATGTACCTATCTAGAATTTTGAACATATCGTTGGGTTTTGTCCAAAATAGAATTCAAAGTTTGGTTGTATTAAAGAGAACGTAGATATTTAGCTGCGGATTTTGCAAAATAAGTCAGGATAATATCTGCACCTGCTCTTTTTATAGATGTAAGCACCTCTATCATGGCATTCGTTTCATTAAAGCATCCTGCTTGAGCTGCGAATTTAATCATAGCATATTCTCCACTAACATTGTACGCCGCCAAAGGTAAATGAGTATGAGATTTGAGCAAATGAATGACATCTAAATACGCTAAGGCGGGTTTTACCATAAGGATATCTGCTCCTTCTTGGGTATCTAATTCTGCTTCACGTAGTGCTTCGCGCTTATTGGCAGGATTCATTTGATAGGTCTTTTTATCGCCTATTTTAGGTGCAGAGTCTAATGCATCTCTAAAAGGTCCGTAAAAAGCACTAGCATATTTAGCAGTGTAAGACATAATACTAACTTGGCTATAACCTGCTTTATCTAGTGCTTGGCGAAGGTAAGCTACTCGCCCGTCCATCATATCGGAAGGACCTAAAATATCTGCACCTGCTTGAGCTTGTACTAATGCCATTTTAGCTAATATAGGTAAAGTTTCATCGTTTAGGATTTGTCCATTTTCTACTAACCCATCATGTCCATCGCTGCTGTATGGGTCCATAGCTACATCTGTCATTAAAGCAATTTCAGGGAAACGCTGTTTGATAGTATAAATAGCACTAGCATACATATTTCCTTCTCGGTAGCTTTCTGTGGCATATTTATCTTTTTTATGTTCAGGGATTGCAGGAAAAATAGCATAAGCTACAATTCCTATTTTGAGGCACTCTTCTATTTCAAATAAGATATTATCCAAAGATAAACGAAACACATCAGGCATAGTAGAAATGGGAATTTTCTGCTTTTCTCCTTCTACTAAAAACAAAGGGTAAAGCAAGTCTTTTGAAGTTAGCCAAGTTTCTTGTACTAATTCTCTTATACTTTGGGATTTTCTATTTCTGCGCGGGCGAATGTTCATAATGCAAAAGTAAAGTAAAAAAGGAATTACCATGCTATTATGTAATTTGTAAGCTTTTTTTGTACCCTCTACAGGGTAGAGTGCAATAATCAGATTAGATATTTGAATTTTTATTTTGGGCGTGTCCTTGCCCGCGTTTCGCATGCGCTCATGCGGGCAAGGTCGGCGTGCTGCGGGCTGCGCTATCGCTTCGGTGCTTCGCTAACGCTGCGCACTGCTCACGCACCCTCCGCGTGCCTCACGCAGCAGTGTTTGGATGTTTTACCTTGTTTGTATGCATGGCTTTGCTTTATCTTGTTTTATATTCATTATCAACTACTTACAAGATTAAAATTTTTTACCTTGTTTGAATTGTGTTAGCTTTATTTTGTTTTACATTGATTTTCAAGCATGTACAAGGTTAAACCTTGAATACATAGACTTTACATGACCCTTTAACCTTGAATATGGAAATTTTACCTTATTTTCAATTAGTTTTCAATGATTTACAAGGTTAAAGTATATTTTAATGTTGTTTGATGTTCATTGTCATATACTTACAAGATTAAGATTTGAATAAGTAGAGTTAGCATACTTGCGGAGTAGTTGCGTGAGGCATGCGGAGGGCAAGCCGTGAGGCTTGGTGCGAAGCCCCTCGCCCACACCCTTAACCCCATAACCAGGGGGTGGGCGGGTGGGGCGCAGCACCGTTAGCCCGCAGCACGCCGACCCGAGCGCAGCGAGGGACACGCCCAAAAAACTATTTTTTAAAAAATAAACTTATCAAAATCCTACCTCACTAATACTCTATAAGCGTATTGGGAAGCCATTTTTTAAGTTTTGCCTTCTCTACTTCATTGATAGGATTACCTTTCAAACTCACATATTTGAGATTTTTTTGGAGCTTAGCTATCTCAGGTGGAAGCGAAGTTATCGCATTATTATTGAGTATCAAACGTTCTAAATGAACTAATCTGCCAATACCAGCAGGAATTTTTGTCAACTGACAGTTAGATACATTCAATACTTTGAGCGTAGTAAGATTACCAATGCTATCCGTGAGCGTTTTAATAGGATTATTGGCTATCTCTAACATGCGCAAATGCTTCAATTTACCTATATCATGAGATAAGACTTTCAAATTACAATTTTCTAACTCTAACCATTGTAATTTAGGAAGCTGCGATAAAAGTGAAAAGAAATTGCTCGGTGTAGCAATATTGTTATTTTTACCCACATACAACCACTGTAAATTCTGTAAATGCACAATTTCAGGAGGAAGCTGCTTGATGAGATTATTCTGAATGTATAATGCTTGCAAATGGGTTAATTTACCTATCTCAGCAGGCAATTGTTTGATAAGGTTGTTTTGAATATTGAGAACCTCTAAGTTTTTACATTGTTCAATTTGAGGAGGTATGCTTTCTAACTGGTTATTTTGTAAGGTCAGCGATTTGAGCTTGTGCAGCTTACCTATCTCAGCAGGAATTTGAGTAAGTTTATTAGTTTGTAGATTAAGAATTTCTAAATGCTCTAATTTACTAATCTCAGCAGGTATAGAAGTGAGATTGTTATTTTGTGCATTTATGATTTGTAACAGGGTTAGGTCTCCAATTTGTGGCGGTAGAGTTTCTAACATGTTATAGCTCACGTCTAAAACATGCAATTTTTTGAGCTTACTAATTTCAGGTGGGATAGAAGTCAAATCCTGTTTGCTGAGATTGAGCTTATAAACTTTGTCAGGTCTAGTTAAAGCACCTGCTATTGAGGTATCAACGGGGTGCTTGTGCAAAATATCAATTGGTAGGGTTTGGGCGCTAAGAATACAAATGTAAATTATCGTCCATAAAGCAGAGTGCAATAGTTTCATACATGAATGCCACAAAAATACATAATTTTGTTAGGAATGTTTAACAAAACTCTGAAAAAGGTAACTTACTTATGTAGCGTAACCATAGGAATCATTTGTATTGTGTTTTTTCTATTTCATGCTTTTGCCAAAGACCCTGCCAAAATGCTCATAGGACAACGCACAGATATACAAACATTAGAAAACATACGTAAAGAAATGCACTTAGATAAGCCGATTCTACAACGTTTTTTATACTATCTTACAGATATTTCACCTATCTCGGTCCATCTCCAAAAAGAAAAAACTTATCTCAACTATGATTATGTACTTTTAGTTAAAATAACAGGTTATGCTTTGTTGCTAAAAAAGCCTTATTTAGGGCGGTCTTATCAGACTAATGAAAAAGTATGGAACGTGATAGTAGACCATTTGTACGGTACTCTTTTATTATCATTTTTTGCTTTGTGCATAGCGAGTAGTGTAGGAATTTTAGCAGGGGTCATTGCCGCAGTGTATAAAAAAACAGGATTAGACTATTTTATACAACTTTTTACAAACATAGGTATATCTTTACCTTCATTTTTTGCCTCATTATTGATGGGTTGGGTATTCGGTTATTGGTTACAAGATTATACGGGGCTACCTTTTTCAGGGTATATTTTGCAGTTTGACCCTATTACCTTAGATTTTTACTATGATTGGCGATATATAGTACTACCCAGCTTAACCTTAGGACTTCGCCCAGCATCTATTATAACATCGCTAATGCGGGCTAATATGATAGAAATTTTGCAAGAAGACTACATTCGTACTGCAAGAGCAAAAGGGTTGAATAATTTCAAAATTATTTTTAAGCATGCTCTACGTAACGGACTTAACACAGTTATATCTGCGATTTCAAATTGGTTAGCTTCCTTGATTGCAGGTGCTTTTTTTGTAGAGTATATATTTAGTTGGAAGGGCTTAGGATATCTGACTGTTCAAGCCATAGAGCAGCAAGACTTTCCTGTGATTATGGGTATAGTTTTGGTATTAGGAGTATTTTTTGTACTTCTTAATTTTATTACGGACTTTTTATATCAATGGGCAGATCCACGCTTACGTGTATAGTAATAGTCTTGTAATTCTGTTTGTTTATATTTAAATTTGTGTAAGAAAGAGATGAAAATAAGGTTTTACTGGATTTTAGTGATAGTTTTTGCAGGGCTGTTAGGTTGTAAAAAAAATATCTTTAAGCCAAAGGTTATCAAAGAGGATAGTAGTGTATTGAGTAGCTTAGGTAATCGCAAAACTGTAGATGGCATATTTACATGGTTCAAAAATGCGTATGAGTTTAGGGATAGTACTTTATACGGCAAATTGTTACATCCTGATTTTCGTTTTACTTACTATGATTTTGCTAATAATACTCAAATCTCATGGGATAGGGGTGAGGAGATGCGTATTCAGTATCGTTTGTTTCAGAACGTAAAAAATATCTCTCTGACGTGGAATAATTATATTCAAATGGACACTACTGCTACTTCGGCGGAGGTTATACGTTCTTTTAATTTACTTTTGGAGATAGATGCTTATACTACGTATAGGGGCACGGGTCGTGTAATTTTCACGCTTACCAGGGGTCATATGGATGAGGATTGGATGCTTTTACGTTGGTTTGATGACTCTGATTTTTAGTTGTACAGTAAGGGTTATGAGTGTTTTGGATAGATTATTTTTTGGGCGTGTCCCTTCGCTGCGCTTCGGGTCGGGCTATTTCGCACTACGCTATCGCTCGGTGCTGCGCTTCGCTCCGCACTGCCTAACGGCATGCTCCATAGCCCTCACGCAAGCAGCTTTTTGATGTTTTACCTTGTTTTTATACATACCCTTGTTTTATCTTGTTTGATGTTCATTATCAGATGTTTACAAAGTTAAAAATTTTTACTTTGTTTCAGGTGTTGTTATTTTGCCTTGTTTTACATTGCTTTTCAAGCATATAAAAGGTTAAACCTTGAATACATGCACTTTTTACAACACTTTAACCCCAGTTCCCCGAGTTTTACCTTATTTTGAATTGATTTTCAATAATTTACAAGGTTAAAATCTATTTTTATCTTACTTAATGCTCATTTTGAGGTACTTACAAGGTTAAAATTTGAATAGGTAGACTTAGTTTAATAGCAACTTGCGTGAGGCATGCGGAGGGTGCGTGAGCAGTGCGAAGCACCGAAGCGTCAGCGCAGCCCGCAGCACGCCGACCTTGCTTGCATGAGCGCAGCGAAACGCAAGCAAGGACACGCCCAAAAATTATATTCTTTGAGCTAATCTATCTACCATTTGTGCTTTCCAAATACAAAAATCACCCTCAATGATGTGCTTACGAGCTTGCTCTGCTATCCAAAGATAAAAACGTAAATTGTGAATACTAGCTATCCAGGCACCCAGTATCTCGTTTTGAGAAAGCAAATGCCTAAGATAGGCTTTCGAATAATAGTGGTCAATTTCACAGTCAGAGTCTTCATCTAAAGGTGAGAAATCATCTTTGTACTTTGCATTTCGCATGTTCATAACACCATTACGAGTAAATAATGTTCCGTTTCGGGCATTACGAGTAGGCATAACGCAGTCCATCATGTCAATGCCCAAAGCAAAGCTCTCTAAGAGATTAGCAGGTGTACCCACACCCATCAAATAACGTGGTTTATGCTTAGGTAGAATATCCGTAACAACATCTGTAATTTGATACATGAGTTCGGCAGGTTCTCCCACGGATAATCCTCCGATAGCATTCCCAAAAAAGTCCATTTCTGATAATACCTCTGCACTTTGCCTGCGTAAATCAGGATAAATGCTTCCTTGTACAATACAAAATAACGTTTGTTCATGCTTATATAAATTTTGTGTCTCCTCAAAACGCTTTTTACAACGTTTAGCCCATCTGTGGGTCATTTCCATTGACTTTTTGGCATAGTTATATTCGCACGGGTAGGGATTGCATTCATCTAAAACCATCATGATATCTGAACCTATTTTACGTTGAGTATCTATTACATTTTCAGGTGTAAAAATATGTTTTGAACCATCTAAATGCGACTGAAAAGTTACTCCCTCTTCTCTTATTTTACGAATTCCTGACAAAGAATATACTTGAAAACCTCCGCTATCTGTAAGAATAGGTCTATTCCAATGCATAAAACAGTGTAATCCGCCTGCTTTATGTAAAATATCAATGCCAGGACGAAGGTATAAATGATAAGTATTCCCTAAAATAATTTGTGCTTTAATTTTTTGGATAAGATCTTGTTGAGAAACAGCTTTTACCGTACCTACTGTACCTACGGGCATAAAAATAGGTGTTTCAATGCTACCGTGTGGTGTATGTAAGATACCTGCACGTGCTTTACTTTGTTTATCTTCTGCGATAATTTCAAATTTGAATATGCTCATTTTTACACAGCTTTATGCCGTGCAAATTATTCAAATCTCAATAAAATGACGCAACTGTCAAGGAGATTGATAAAAAACACGAAGAGACTCACTTTTTCATCATTACAATCAATTGAATAACAAGTAAATGTATCCAAAACTCACGTGTTTTCTTAATATAACGGTAAAAATTCCTATTATTCAAGTCTAAAAAATAATTTTACTTTTTTGGGCGTGTCCCTCGCTGGCGCTCGGGTCGGGGCATTCCGCACTACGCTTCGCTTCGGTGCTGCGCTACCGCTCCGCACTGCCTAACGGCATGCTCCATGTCCCTCACGCATTTAACCTTGGATTTTGAGGTTTTTACCTTATTTTATGCATAGTTTTGTTTTATTTTGTTTTTGCGTTATTTTGAGTTACTTACAAGGTTAAACAGAGTATAGATGATTTAACATACTTGCAGAATATTCTGCGTGAGGCATGCGGAGGGCGTGCGTCAGCACGGTGCGGAGCGAAGCGCAGCACCGCAGCGATAGCGCAGCCCGTAGCACGCCGACCTTGCCCACACGAGCGCAGCAAGACGTGGGCAAGGACACGCCCAAAAAAACATTTAATAACTAATTCACACCTATTCTTTGAAAAAGAAAATAGACTTAATAAGTATCGGCTAAAATCTCTCCAAGAATGAAGTAAAATAGATAATTTAGCTCCTCTGCTGGAACTATTTGACAAACAGACTAAACAGAAGCAGTTTTTTTGTGCTTTTGAAACACTTGTTTTAGTGGGTGGATAAGTATCAAGTTTTGTGTTGGGTTTATTGTTGTTTTGAATAGAGAGTAGGGCTACGCAAAGGTTAAATTTTGGTTTTCTCGGGCATTTCTCATGGTAATCATGCCCACAAGTACATGCCCAAGCTCAAGAAATGTAAATATGCTCATACTACTCCATATAACCTTGTAAACAAAATAAATATAGTTTTCTAACAGGTTAAATGTCTTTATGATTCAAATTAAGTACCTTTTTTATGACTTTTGACTTATCTCTGCTACAAAGAACTTCATTGGTATCGTTCAGTATCACTTTATAGCGATTGCTAAACCATATTACTAACTCCTTAATTTGCCGTAAATTGATGATTTCAGCCCTATTGACACGTAAAAAATCTTTTTCAGGCAAACGTTGTTCAAAATACTCTAAACTTTGATGAATATAATATGAACCTTCTGCAGTAAAAAGGTAACACCCTCTTCCATCTACCTTTATTAGAGTAATATCTTCATAGTCTATCAATTTTATTTTATCTCTGTGTGTAACAGGGATTTTTTCACTGAACTTAAGTTCAGTTTGCTGCTTGAAGTCTTGTTTCAATTTTTGTATGTTGTAATTTTCTTTTTCATCTCTCAACCCACTTTTATGGATAGCAGATTGTAAGCGTTCAGCATTAAAAGGTTTGAGCAAATAATCTACTGCGTTAACCTCAAAGGCTTTTATTGCATATTCTTGGTAAGCCGTAGTAAACACAACTTTGGTAGGAATATCTTGCGGAATGTGTTCAGCTACTTCAATACCTGAAAGTCCAGGCATCTGAATGTCCAAGAAAGCTAAATGGGGTTTATAGCTTATAATTGCTTGTAAGGCTTCTATACCATTTTTAGCCACGGCGTCAATAGTAATGTTCGGTATATTTTTGAGCATATAGGACATTTTTTCTCGAGCAGGTAATTCATCATCAGCAATGATAACGTGAATCATTTTGTTAGCAAAAATACGAAAAATGTTGTATGACACAATATTACTCTGACATAGAATTATTAAAATTAGATTTATTTTGGTTTGGGCGTGCCCTTTTGGGCGTTTCGCTGCGCTCATGCCCAAAAGGTCGGCGTGCTACGGGCTACGCTATCGCTTCGGTGCTACGCACTGCTCACGCACCCTCCGCATGCCTCACGCAAAAAATGCTGCTTTTAGACAAAAGCTATCTAATTTAACCTTGTAAAAATTTGAAAATGAATATCCAACAAGGTAAAGCAGGGATGTATTTAATAATAGGGTAAAACCCCAAAATCCAGGGTTAAATGCGTGAGGGGCATGGAGCATGCCGTAAGGCAGTGCGGAGCGGTAGCGTAGCACCGAAGCGCACGCGTAGTGCGGAATGCACCGACCCGAGCGCAAGCGAGGGACACGCCCACCAGAAAAGTAAAATTATTTTTTAGACTCTTATAAATTCGTTAATAGCCCAAAAATGTCAACGGCAAGGGCACTTTTTTGTAATTTTGTAAATTGTTAAAAAGGTTCGTATGAGAAAGTTGCCCGAACTTCTAATGCCCGCAGGGAATTTAGAAAAGCTAAAATTTGCTTATGCTTATGGTGCAGATGCGTGTTATGCAGGTGTACCTGCGTACTCCTTACGCGCAAGGGAAAATGAGTTCAAAATAGAAACCATAGCCGAAAGCGTAGAATACGCACACAAATTAGGCAAAAAAATCTACCTTACTAATAACATTATCCCACATAACCGAAAAATAGACGGATACCTGCGCGCCTTAGACCAAATGGTAGAACTCAAGCCTGATGCCTTTATCATGAGCGACATTGGGATGATTCACTTGACCAAACAACGTTATCCTGACTTGGAAATACACCTTTCTGTGCAAGCTAATGTAGTTAATTGGGCAACAGCTAAATACTGGCACGAAGTTGTAGGAGTTAAACGCATCATTCTCAGCCGAGAACTTGCTATTAGCGAAATTGCTGAAATTCACGCCAAAGTACCCACTCTTGAATTAGAAGCCTTTGTACATGGCGCTATTTGTATGGCATATTCAGGAAGATGTCTGCTAAGTAACTATTTTAATCACAGAGATGCTAATCAAGGTATTTGTACAAACGCCTGCCGATGGGAATATAAAGTAATCCAAAAAGTCAATCCTGATTTTGGAGAAAAACTTTTCTACGATTTGAACGTTTCTGATGAACCTTATCAACCTCTGCCCGATAATGTTGAGTATTATATTGAACAAGTAAACAGACCTGGCGAACTGAACTTAATTGACGAAGATGAGCACGGCACTTATATTATGAACGCCAAAGATTTGTGTGCTATTGAACATTTGCAAGAATTAGCCGATGCAGGTGTTTGCAGTTTCAAGGTAGAAGGGCGTTCTAAGTCTATTTACTACGTACAGCAAGTAGCTCGTGCCTATCGTATGGCTATTGATGCGCTCTACACAGATAAGGTCAAAGAAGCTGCCCAAGAGGGCTTAAAAGAAGTATATGCCCATTCAAATAGAGGTTTTACCACTGGTTTTTTACTTCGCAATCCCAAAGAATACGGTCAAAACTATGCTCATGGCGAATCTGAATACAGCACACATGCATACTTGGGCGTGGTACGAGCTTACGATAAAGAGAAAAAAATGGCACTAGTAGAACCTAAAAACCGCTTTGAAGTAGGCACTTTGATAGAGTGGATTCATCCTGAATGGGGTGTAAAATCAGCTATGCTCAACGAAATGTACGACCAAAAATACAATCCTATTTCGGTAGTGCATGGAGGTACAAAACCTGTTTGGATACCCTGCGAATATGAACTTAATGAGTTTTCTATGCTTAGACAACCTTTGATTGAGCTGCCCGTTATTCAAGGCTAAATTTCATGAAAACTTTTTTATATCAACTTTGGATTGAATATAAACTCTATTTTCGCAGTCCAGGGTCCTTGCTGTGGTCTTTTTTATTTCCTGCAATTACCATATCGGCATTAGGTGTACATTTTGGTAATGAAAAACCTATCACCGTAGCTATTGGCTGGGTTGATGAAGATCAATCGCCGCAATCACGGCAGTTGAAGGAATTTTTGTATCAACATGCTCAACAGTTCAAGATAGAAGAAGGGCAAAAATCAACTTTTGAGAAAAAAATTAAAAATCATCAAAAAGCAGCGTACATTTATGTTCCTAAGGGCTATCAAAATGCGCACCAGCCGATAGAGTTAGTTTACAATCCGTATCAAGTACAAAGTATCCTCTACATCAGTTTGCTACTAGACAAGATTATTGCAGAATTTAACCTTGCCCAAAACCGCATACCTTCTTTGACTACTTACCAAAAAAAAGCTCTAACCGTTAATCCTAAAAAGTCTTACCTTGACTTTTTGGTTCCTGGCGTGTTGAGCTTACAAATTATGAGTTACTGCTTGTGGAGTATAGGTTTTGTAATGTTAAGCTACCGAGAGAAAGGAAATTTGAAGCGTATTGCGGTTACGCCTGTGAGAAAGTCTACTTACATTTTATCTCAAATTGTGCATAGGTACAGTATTGTAATACTGCAAAGTTTGTTTATTGTAGCTTTTGCGTATTGGGCATTTAATGTAAAAGTAAGGGGAGATGTATTTTCGTTGTGGTTGGCGTTAAGCATAGGGATGTTCACTTTTATGGCGATAGGTTTTTTCATTGCATCTGTGGTGCCAAATATAGAGTTGTGTATAGGGATAAACAATTTACTATTTTTGCTTATGTTGGCTTTAAGTGGGATATTTTTTTCTACCGACAATTTGCCCAGCTTTTTGCAAGGAATTAGCAAGGTATTGCCCTTGACGCATTTAGCCGATATGGTCAGAGGGATATATGTAGAAGGAAGTTCTTTATTAGACTTTAAGTACGGATTGCTGGTTTTGCTATTGTATTTTGGAGTTGCGTTTGCGGGGAGTGTTCATTTTTTTAGATGGACAAGCAAGTGAATAAAGTTTAAATAATTTTGTTTTTTTGGGCGTGCCCTTGCCCGCGTTTCGCTAACGCTCATGCGGGCAAGGTCGGCGTGCTTCGGGCTACGCTCACGCTTCGGTGCTTCGCTTCGCTCCGCACTGGGCTAACGCCCACC